>JAITXH010000007.1 GCA_031284845.1 Puniceicoccales bacterium
GATTGCGAATCATACCACGTTTCGGCGGCGGGTTCGCGGTAGTCGTCGAGGGTGTGACTGCCCACAATGCAGTGGGCCGCGGGTTCGAGTCCCGCCTTTCCTGGCATTTTCTTCGCAAATAAAGGACGGAAATATGCAGGATGAAAAATTTCTTGTTCCCTATTTTTCATTTCTGAGTTCCCTGCCGCCCATGGATGCAGTTCGTGTGATTTCCGATTACGTGCGCTTTCCCAGCGTATCCACCGACCCGGCCTTTGCCGCCGGGATGGCCGGTGCGCGGGATTTCGCCGCCAAACTGCTCGCTGACGCGGGCCTCTCTGTCGAAGTGGTGCCCACCCCGCTTCACCCCATCGTCTTGGGGCGACGCCCCGGCCCGGCCTCATGGCCGCACGTCGTGCTCTATGGGCACTACGACGTGCAACCCGCTGATCCGCTTGAACTTTGGACATCGCCTCCCTATCAAGCCACCGTGCGCAATGGGCGTCTCTACGGGCGCGGTGCCGCCGACAACAAAGGCCCGCACACCATCGGTCTCCTCGGCCTCACCAAGCTCCTCCGGCGCCGGCCCGACCTGCCCTTGCGCGTGACGGTGCTCATCGAAGGCGAGGAGGAAATAGGCAGCCCGAGCTTCAACGGCTTTCTCGAAAAATACAAAGCGGAGCTTTCCGGCGCGGACTTCGTGCTGCTCTCCGACACAGGCAGCCCCAGTAAAGACCAGATCGTGGTGACGACCGGTCTGCGTGGCATCATCGGCCTCGAAGCACGCCTCACCGGGCCAAAGATGGACCTGCACTCCGGCCTGCACGGTGGCGCAGTCTATAATACCATCCAGGCCCTCGCCGAAATCTGCACCTCCCTGCACAACGCCGACGGCTCCGTGAATGTGCCCGGTTTCTACGACGGCGTCCAGACTCCCTCGCAATGGGAACGGGATGAGTTGAAAAAATTCCCCCTCCCGGAAGCCGCTTACCGGGAATTTCTGGGAGTCGAAGCCCTTTACGCGCAGCCCGGCTATACGCCCATCGAGGCGACGCGCTACGGCCCCACCCTCGAATTCAACGGCATAGGCGGCGGCTATCAAGGCGAGGGCGGCAAGACCGTCATCCCCTCAAAAGCATTTGCCAAAATCACCTGCCGCCTCATCCCCGGGCAAGATGCCGACGACATCATCCGCAAAGTCTCCGCCGCACTCCGCGCACGCGTGCCACGCGGCACCACCCTCGAGATCGTCATCAGGCAAGGGAACAACGCCTACCACGTCGTCCCGCCGGGGAAGCCGGACACACCGGCAGACCAGAATCCCATCCTCGCCAAAGCGTTTGAAGCAGCAAAAGAAGCCGTGGCCGGCGCATTCGGCAAACCGCCCCTCTTCCTGAGCGAAGGCGGCAGCGTCCCCATCATCGGCGACATCAAGACTGTCACCGGCTTGGATTCCCTGATGATCGGCCTTTTCACGCCGGACTCAAATCTCCATGCCCCGGACGAAAGTCTGGAACTGGCCATCATCGAACGCGGCATCCTCGCCTACGAAGCCCTGCTGGAGAAACTGGCAGGATGAGACCGCAGTCGAAAAAGCGCCCCGCACCCGCGCTACAATCCGGGCAGGTAAATGCTGCCCAACCCTCTTTTTTCAACTACAACAAAGAAATATGAAAAGAATACTCGTCGCCGATAAAATCTCGCCCAGCGGTGTTGACTTCCTCAAGCAACAAGCAGGTTTCGAAGTCGTGGAAGCCGTCGGCTCCTCCCCGGAAAAATTGCTCACCCTCGTCGGCGATGTCTCCGCCATCCTCGTGCGCAGCGAGACCAAGATCACGCGCGAAATCATGGCCGCCGCCCCCAAGCTCGTCTGTGTCGGACGCGCAGGCGTCGGCGTGGATAACATTGATGTGGAAGCCGCCACCGAGCGCGGCGTCATCGTGATGAACACCCCCTCCGGCAACACAATCGCCACCGCCGAGTTGACCTTCACTCACCTCCTCTGCTGCGCCCGCCCCGTGCCCGCCGCCGCCGCTTCGATGCGCGCAGGCAAGTGGGCGCGAAAGGATTTCTCCGGCACTGAGCTTTACGGCAAGACACTCGGCATACTCGGCCTCGGACGCATCGGCTCGGAGGTAGCCAAACGCGCCCTCGCCTTCGGCATGAAAGTCCTCGCCTACGACCCCTATCTCACCGAAGCACGCGCCAAAACCCTCGGCATTGAAATGGCCTCCAAAGACGGCGTCTTCACGCAAGCCGACTACATCACCGTCCACATGCCGCTCACCGCGCAGACGGAGAACATGATAGACACCGCCGCCATCGCAAAAATGAAAAAAGGCGTCCACATCGTGAACGTCGCCCGCGGCGGACTTGTCAGCGAGACCGCGCTGGCCGACGCCCTCCACTCCGGCAAAGTAGCCTCCGCCGGATTTGACGTTTTCACCGCCGAGCCACTCCCGGCAGACTCGTCCCTGCGCACCTTCCCCACGCTCACACTCACTCCGCACCTCGGCGCTTCGACCAGCGAAGCTCAAGAGAGCGTAGGGATCGAGATCGCGCAGGCCGTCGCGCAGGTGCTCAACGGCGGCCCCATCTGCAACGCCGTCAACATGCCCTCCGTGGATCAACGCTCGCTCCAGCAGTTGCGCCCCTTCTTCACGCTCGCAGAAAAGCTCGGCACCCTCCTCGAACAACTCGCGCCGGAGCGCGTCGAAAAAATCCGCATCACCTACTGGGGCGCTGTCACAGACTTCGACACCCTGCCCCTTTCCCGCGCCATCCAGCGCGGCTACCTGCGCCGCATCAGCGGCCATGTGAACGATGTCAACGCGCCCCATCTCATCAAGCGCCTCGGCATTGATGTGCAAGTCACGCAATCCAATTCCGAAGCGGACTACCGCGACCTCATCGAGGTGGAGGCCATCTGCGCCAATGGCAAGACGCGCACTCTCGCAGGCACCATTATCGGGAAAAACCATTCGCCGCGCATCGTAAGTTTCGACCATCAAGCCATCGAGTTCATCCCGGAATCCACCTTGCTCATTTTGGAAAACCGGGACGTCCCCGGCATCGTGGGCGACCTCGGCACCATCCTCGGACAGGCAGGCGTGAACATCGCCAACATGACGCTCAACCGCGACACCGGAGTGGAAGACCGGGCAGTGGCCGTGTATCAGCTCGACAGCACACCCGGCGAAGCCGCTCTGGAAAGCATCCGCAAGCACGCCGCCATCCTCGACGCCCGTATCGTCATAGCTTAACGCGAGACACAGGCATCCGGAAACGCCAGGCTCCAGCTTGGCCGCAGGCGCAAGGGCTTTTCCGGGGCTAGGTCTCAGACCACTTACGAATAAAAATTCTCTTTAGAACCTGTTTACAATCTTTTGAGAAACACTTTGTGCCGTGTATCGAGAGCGCCAACCCTGAGGACACTAAGGGCCTTAATGGAGCGGACTGCGGAAATGCCTCAGCCTACCACGAAAACTGGTCTGGATTTCTTCACGGTGCCAACGGCACCGGACTCTTTAGCCTAGGGCAACGCCCTAGGTATAAAACGAGAAATACAACGCCGCCCTGAAAGGGCGGGACACGAAGAGACATGCAGCCCATGAGGGCACCGAATATTCTCACAACGATTCCTATTGGCAAATGCTCTTTTGTTTCGCCCTTACAGGGCGATATTTTCTATTGCGTTGTTACCCAGGGCGTTGCCCTGGGCTAAAGAGTCTGGTGCCGTTGGCACCATAGAAGAACTAGCGTTTCACTGAGATTGTAAACGCGTTCTGAGAAGAGTCATTCTGTCGCGTATCCTCAAGTAAAAATGGTTTATCTTCAGACCTTGATTGGAAACGATTCTTAAGGGGAAAATTTCGGCACAAATGGTCTCAGACCTAGCCCCGGAGTGCATAAGACAAAGGGTGGTGGAGTTCAGCCTCCGGAGTCCGGTTTGTATCGGAAAGCACACGCGCCCCGCCCCTGATGCCTGATTGCAGGTTTTTCCTCCCTTACTGCTTGCCAGAAGCTTAGCCACCGCGCTAAATGGCCACTCACTTTTTCAGTTTCCAATGAGCAAAGTTCTTATCATCGGTGCCGGCGGCGTTGGCAACGTCGTCGCCCACAAATGCGCGCAAGCGCGGGAAGTTTTCTCCGAAATACTCCTCGCCTCACGCAACGAAAACAAGTGTCGCGCCATCGCCGCCAATGTTAAAGCCGCCACCGGGCGCGACATCCAGACGGCCACGGTGGACGCTGACAATGTCGAGACTACCGTCGCCCTCATCAAAAAATTCCAACCCGCGCTGCTTATCAACGTCGCCCTGCCCTATCAGGATCTGCCCCTCATGGATGCCTGCTTGCACGCCGGTATCCACTATGTGGATACGGCCAACTACGAGCCGCTGAACTACGCCAAGTTCGAATATTCCTGGCAATGGGCCTATCAAGAGCGCTTCAAGCAGGCCGGACTCACCGCCCTGCTCGGTTCCGGTTTCGACCCCGGAGTCACCAACGTATTTTGCGCCTACGCCCAAAAGCACCTCTTCGACGAGATCGAGTTGATAGACATCATGGACGCCAACGCAGGCGACCACGGCCACCATTTCGCAACGAACTTCAACCCCGAGATCAACATCCGCGAAATCACCCAGCGCGGGCGCTATTGGGAACGCGGCGAATGGAAGGAGACCGATCCGCTCTCCGTGCGTCAGGACTACGAATATCCCGTCCTCGGCTCCAAACCCAGCTACTTGCTTTATCACGAAGAGCTAGAATCGCTCGCGCTGAACATCCGTGGTTTGAAGCGCATCCGTTTTTTCATGACATTTTCCGACAAATACCTCACCCACCTGCGCGTGTTGGAAAACGTCGGCATGACGCGCATAGACCCCGTCGAATTTCAAGGCCAGCAAATCGTCCCCATCCAATTCCTGAAAGCCCTCCTGCCCGACCCCGCCTCGCTCGGTCCGCGCACTAAAGGCAAGACCTGCATCGGGTGCGACATCACCGGCACCAAAGACGGCAAAAAGAAACGCATCTTCATTTACAACACCTGCGACCATCAGGAGTGCTACCGCGAGGTGAAATCTCAGGCCATCAGCTATACCACCGGCGTCCCCGCCATGCTGGGTGGCGCGATGCTCGCCACGGGCCAATGGCTCCGCCCCGGCGTGTGGAACGTGGAGCAATGTGACCCCGACCCCTTCATGGATGCGCTCGGCAAATACGGGTTGCCCTGGCAAATACAGGAATTGCCCGTGGCCGGAGCCTGAGAAACGCCCGGCGGCTTTCTGCGCTCCCCTCCTCGCTGCTGCTGCCCCTGCGCTCCTTTATCCCCCGTCCATGCAAGCGAAGTCTGCCAAAGCCGCCATCGGATTCCGTAACATCAATGCCCTCTGGGGGGCCATCTTCGCGCGCACCCTTGCCCGCTGCGGCATCACCCGCGCCATCATCTCCCCCGGTTCGCGTTCCACCCCGCTCGCTTATGCCCTCGCCGACGAGCCGCAAATCACAGCCACCGCCGTGCTCGATGAGCGCACTGCCGCGTTCTTCGCGCTCGGCCACTCCAAAGCCACCCGCCGACCCACCGTCCTGCTCTGCACCTCCGGCACCGCCGCCGCAAACTATCTTCCCGCCGTCATCGAAGCCTGGCACGCCCAAGTGCCCCTGCTCGTGGTCACCGCCGACCGTCCCCCGGAGCTGCACGATTGCGGTGCCGGGCAGACCATAAACCAGCACCACCTTTACGGCACGCATACCGTCGGCGAATTCGAGGCACCGCTGCCCGATGCGGGCAAGGACGCCCTCGCACGCTGGCGCGATCTGCTCTCTGAAGCGCTGGCACGCACACAAGCGCCCATCCCCGGCCCCGTCCACATCAACGTCCCGTTGCGGGATCCTCTGTCTCCCGCCGTCTTCCAGGCCGGCTTTTCCTACACGTTAGATGAGGAAAAAATTTCTCCTTCCGCGCCCGCCCCTGCGTTGCGGCCCGAAGCAGACCCGGCGGCCATTTTAGCTTGGGCGGCAAACTATGAACGCGGCCTCATCGTCGCCGGTGAAGCTCAACCCGCTGACCCCGCTGCTTACGCCGCCGCTGTGACCGCACTCGCCCGCGTCCTGTGTTGGCCTGTGCTCGCCGATGCGCTCAACCCTGTGCGCCACCGCGCCGGGCAGTCCGGCGCAGTCGTCATAAGCGCCTATGAGACCATCCTGCGCGAGAGCGCCCAAGCCGCCACACTGCGCCCGGATGCCATCTTGCAACTCGGGCAGCTCCCCACTGGCAAGACCCTGCGCGGCTGGCTCGGCGCCGTCCCTCTTCCCACCCTTCTTCTCTCTCCCGGCGGACGCAATCTCAACCCGCTCCACTGCGCCCACCGCACGCTCGCGCACGCTATCACCGATTTTGCCCCGGCAGATACGGCAACCACTGGAACGCCACGGAATCCGCTCTGGGCAGCCGCCTGGCAAAAAGCTCAAGATGCTGCCGCCGCCCGGCTCGACAGTGCGCTTGACGCCGAGGCCGCGCTTTTTGAAGGCAAGGCAGTATGGCTTCTCGCCCGCTATCTCCCTGCCGATGCCATCGTCATCCTCGCCAATAGCATGCCGGTGCGCGACGCTGAATACTTCTGGCCGGTGCAGAGCACGCACCGCCGCATTTATTGCAACCGGGGCGTCAACGGCATAGATGGCACACTGGGCACGGCACTCGGCGTGGCGGAAGGCGCGGGTGCGCCCGCCGTGTTGCTCACAGGCGATCTCTCGTTCCTGCACGATTCCAATGCCTTGCTCTTAAATGGCGACTTTTCCGGAAGCCTGACTGTCGTTCTCGTGAACAACAAGGGCGGCGGCATTTTCAACAACCTGCCCGTTGTCCGGGAAAACGTCCACTTTGAGCGTTTCTGGGGAACTCCACAAGCGGTGGATTTCTCATTGCTGGCAGCCGCCCACGGCGTGCCTTTTGAACGCATAACGAAGTGGGCGCAGCTCATTGCCGCCATTGATAAACTGCCCGCACGCGGACTGCGCATTCTGGAAATCACCACCGATCGCGCCGCCGACGCCGCCCGGCGCAATGAGCTACTGGCGGTTTAGGAAATGCGGGAAACCCGGACAGACTTCACGGACGTGGAGTCCCTGAAGCGCCTTCGTCCGGGGACGATTTAGCGTGGGACTTGGGGAAGAGGCGCTGGTGGTGCTGGCTGGGGTGCGGGTGCCTCTGGCTGCCCGGGTTGGGGCACCGGCACGCTCATCTGGGGCGCAGCCCCCGCAGGATTCACAGAGGAAGCCGTTTCGCCGCTAGCCTGAGATTGGCGCAGTTGGCCCAATTGCGAAAAAACACGATTGCGCTGCTCGGGACTCATCGCCCTCATCTGCTCATAAAATGCCCTTCGTTGCTCCCCGGACGCTTCCGAACCGGTGCTCTGCAAAGCAAGAAACTGCATGGCCGTATCACGCGCATCAAATTCGACACTGCCGGGCATCAAGTTTCCCACCATCCCAAATTCTCCTGCGGGGAGCGGTGCCACCCGCGGCGTGATGCTCATCGGCTCCCCGGTCGTCAGAATCATTTCCAACTTCATCGGCGCGCCTCCTTCAAGGCGCACTATCGCGCTACGGCTTCTGAAATCTACTCCTTCGACAAACCATTTAGCCTTGGCGTCGCGCACACGCACCCATTGTGACTCACCGGTAGCGGGATCCGTGAGACTCACTTGCGCCTTGTCTCCTTTGCCCATCATCCCGTGCAATTCCAGCGGTGCATTGGATGCACTCCTCGCGGCAGGAGATGCCATCATCGCCCGCCGTCCAGCACCGCCGCCGCCACGCCGTCCGCCGCCGCCAAAAGCACCCCAGCCACCGCCGCCGCCACCACCACCGCCACCGGCTCCACGCCCGTAACCGCGACGCCCGATGCGCTCACCGGGAACATCTCCTGCACCTTGAGCGGGAGGCAGCTGGCCGAATGAAGGAGGGGCCTCTTGCGCACAAAGAAAATCCGCGCCAGATACCGCGACGGTAAACATAAGAAGTTGGTGTAGTTTTGAACGCATGGGGGGAATGTTTATAGACTGCTTGCTTGGAAAGACTGCGCCATAAGAACGCAGCTAGATTCCTTTGACAACCCCGCTTTATACGAAAAGTGACGCTTGGGCAGCACACAGGCATTCAGTCGTTTTTGCATAAAAAAAGCTACTTATCCTGTGATTACTGCAAAGGCCTGGGCAAGCGAGGCGGTATGCGTGAGCGAGATGAAGATGCGGGAGGCACCCCGGGAATGCAGCAGCGCGGCCCCTTTTGCGTCAAGCACGATGGACGGTGCGCCGGTTTCCGCAGTGACGACACCCACGCTGGTCAAGTCCAGCTCTGCGCCGATGCCTGTGCCAAACGCCTTGCTGACAGCCTCTTTTGCTGCCCAGCGTGCCGCGAGCGAAGGCCACGGGTTGCCGAGCGCCATGCAATGCGCCCGCTCCTCAGGGGTGAAAACGCGCTCGAGGAAAGCATCGCCATGCCGCTCAACGGCACGGCGGATTCTGGCGATTTCCACGAGGTCAACCCCGACACCGAGCACGGTGCCCGAAGTGGGCAAATTGAGACTTGCTGCATTCATCCGGTAAAATCGTTATCGCCTGAATCTCTTATGTGCCGGCGTGTCTGGCAACGCCTGAACACGGTATTTTCCCAAAAAATCGCCGCATTATCTTTTCCCTCAGGCAGGAGGCGCAAAAAACCGCGAAAGAGGGAAGCGGCCATGTTTAATTCGCGCATTTCACGGGAAACGGGAAAGATTCGACAAAGCCGGGTGAATTCTCATGAAACTGGCGCGTTATGCCCTTATACGAATACGAATGTCGCGACTGTCACAAGGTCTCCGAAATCCTTGTCTCAGCCTACCGCTCTCCCGTCTGCCCACATTGTGGAGGCACAGGGCTTGAAAAACTGCTCTCGGCGTTCGCCACCAGCGGCGGGCAAAGCAGCGGACATGTCCACTCAGCATCCTGCGGGTGTGCGCGGGCACATGGACAATGCTGCGGCGGGCACGGTTGCGCCGCCTGAATCCTCCCGGAAAATTTACTTCGTGGAAAAAAATTGCCCAGCAGACAATACGCCCGGCATCGCCGCAAAACGAATGCCGGCATGGCGCCTCCTCGCGTGCGTCTGCTTGTCCGCAACCGCAACAGTAACGATGCCTGCGGCGGAAACGCAAAGCACCACCCGACCGAACGCCCCGCCGCCAGCCTCGAATACAGGCGAGGCGCTGCGCAACGAAGCAGACACGCGGACACTGGAAGCCATCCTGGACGACCAGGCAACGCTTCTGGATGCACTGCAAACCGACCCCGAATTAAAACGCCTGCCCGAGGCCGAAAAGGAGCGCCGCGTGCTCGACTTGACGCGCCGCTACGAGGCACTGCTGGAGCGGCGTCCGCGCGATGGCGCGGTGATGATTTTATACGGGAAATTTTTGCGTCTTGTGGATGCGCGAGCCGAGGCAAACCACTGGTTTGAGAAGGCCGACGCGCTCTTGCCGGGGATGTCCGTCATCAAGCACCAGATGGGCGTCTATGCCGCAGAAGAAGGCAATTACGTGCGTGCGCTCGACCTGCTGGAGACCACCGTTTCGCTGGAGCCAAAGGCCGCCGTCTATCATTACCACCTCGGTGAGTTTCTCGCCACTTACCGCCCGCATCTCGTGCGCGAAAAACTGCTGAAACGGGAAGACTGTGACGCCCGAATGCAGGCTGCATTTGCGCACGCCGTGGAGCTGAACCCGAATGAGCCGGGCTACCACTGGCGCTATGCGCAAAGCTTCTTCGACTGCGAAAAACCCGAATGGCCTCGTGCGCTCGCCGCATGGAAGCGTCTGGCGGCCATAGCACGCACGCCGCTTGAACGCGAAGCGATCAGCCTCTATCAGGCCCGCGTGCTCATCGCCTTGGGCCAACGCGCCGAAGCAAAGCTATTGATAGATGCAGGCAAGGCACCCCAACTGGAAAAAACGCGCGGCGAACTTCGCGAGTTGCTGCGCCCCAAGGTTGCGCCGCTTCCGATCGCACCCACGACAGCACCAGCGCCCGAATCCGGAAAACTTTCTCCCATCCCATGAATCCCGCAGTCCTTTCCCAAGCCGGCATTTTCTTCGTCATCCTGCTTTGCAGCCTCGCACTGCACGAATTCGCCCATGCCTGGGTAGCCGATAAACGGGGCGACCCCCTGCCCCGCGCCCAAGGGCGCGTTACGCTCGACCCGCTTGCCCACCTCGACCCTCTGGGTTCATTTCTGATTCCCGGCGCAATGATTCTGCTGCCGATACTCACGGGCGGTTCGCTGCCCATGGCGCTGATCGGCTGGGGCAAGCCCGTGCAGGTCTCGCTGCCCAATTCGAAAACACGCCGTCTGGACGACATCCTCATCACATTGGCAGGGCCGGGCATGAACCTGCTCATCGCGCTGGTAAGCTCAATCGTGGCAGGCGTCGCGCTGGGACTTTCCAGCAGCTCCACGGAAGCACTGGAACGCATCTTCCTCCCCGTCATCCTCATCAACATCATGCTCGCCGTCTTCAACCTCATCCCGGTCCCGCCCCTGGATGGCTCGCGCGTCCTGTTTCACATGATACACATGAAGGAAGAGACTTATGCACGGCTCGCCTCGTTTGGCTGGATCATCCTCCTCATCCTCATCAATATACCGCCCGTGCGCATGCTCTTCGGCTACGCACTGGTATTCGCCCGGCTCCCGTTTCTGCTACTGATCCACTTCATCGCAGGTTTGCTCCAGCACCAGTCGTGAAATATGCAGTCTAAAAACGATTTGCCTCGACTCCACGAACCGTCCAGCCACAACCCGTTTAACAATTATGCAAAGCATCGGCGAAAAACTGTCCGAGGCGCGGCAGCGTCAAGGTCTCCTCATCCGCGAAGCCGCGGAGAGCACCAAGGTGCGCGGCGATTACCTCGAGGCGATGGAAAACAACAAGTTTGATCTGATCCCGCTCGCTGAGGTCTATCGGCGGGGATTTTTGAAAATATACGCCAAATTTCTGCATTTGGATCCGGACAAAATCCTGGGGGAATTTTCCCTGCTCAGTCCGGCATTCTCGCCCTTGCCGACCAGCCGCCGTCTGCAACGCGACGCCTTGAAAGGCACCGACACCGCATCGGGCGGAAGCACCAGCACAGGCCCCGTTTTCACCACTGGAGGGCTTGCGCCCGATGTGGACTTCACCGAATCAACAGAAAACCGGGACGCGCATCCCCTGCCCAAGCTCTGGATATGGGGCGGCATCGCCATTGCACTGGCGCTCGTCATCGTCCTCGCAGTCGCCGTGTTGAGCGACAGCACGGCTGACACCTCTCCGCCACCACGCCCCGAACGGTCCATTGCATCTGCCTCGCTCAGGTATCCCATCAAAGTCCACCTTTTTGCGATGAAACGCACTTCGGTTAAGGTCCAAGAGGGTTACGGCAAGCGCACCCAAAAATTAATTTATCAGAACAAAGACCTCAACCCGAGCCAACGCGGTGGCTATGAAATTGTCGTTAACCAAGGCCCCCTCTGGATCTCATCGCCGGATATCGCCGAAGTTCAGGTGCGCATGCCAAACGGTCAGACTCTCGGAGCACCGCCCGGCAGCCGCAATTCGCTCGCTTTCACGATAGACGATAATTTTCTTCTGAAGCGTAATCGGTAACACCACGCCAAGCGCCTTCGCGTTTTTCTGATGCCGGCGTCCCCTTCCATGCGTCCGTGGCTGCTCGCAGCCCGCCCCAAGACTCTGCCTGCCGCGCTCGCCCCCGTCATGCTCGGCTCGGCGAGCGCAGCCGCAGTGGAGGCCTTTGCCCCGATGCCCGCGCTACTGGCATTGCTCTTTGCCGTGCTCATGCAGATCACCTGTAATTTTGCCAATGATTATGGTGATTTTATGCGCGGCGCAGACACTCCTGAGCGCCTTGGCCCGGCGCGGGCAGTGGCCTCTGGCTGGGTGGCACCCCAGGCAATGCGCCGGGCAGTAGTATTGCTGGCAGCGGCTTCATTTTGCACCGGGCTGCTCCTTGTCTTCTGGGGCGGCTGGTGGCTCATCGGGGTCGGCACCATTTGCCTGCTGGCTTGCCTGGCCTATACAGGCGGCCCTTTCCCGCTCGCTTATAACGGACTCGGCGACGTGTTTGTCATCGTGTTTTTCGGATTCGCCGCCGTGCTTTTCACCGCATATGTGCAGTGCGGCTTCTTCCCCGCCCAGGCTTGGGTGGCTGCTCCCGCGTGCGGGCTGCTCGCGGCAAATATCCTCGTCGTAAACAATGCACGCGACATGGAAACCGATGCCCGTGCGGGCAAGCGCACGACTGTCGTGCGCTACGGACGCGGCTTCGCCCGCGCCCAATACGCCCTTTCCATGGCGTTCGCACTGGCGCTCCCCGCAGTGCTGCTGTTGCTTGGCTCCGGCCCCGGAGCACTCCTGCCTCTGCTCGCCTCCCCCGTGGGCATAGCGATGGCGCTTGGTTTTTGCCGTGTGCGCGAGCCTTCCGCATACAACGCCTGGTTGGGGCGCACAGCGGCATTTTTGCTCGCCTACGCCGCTCTGTTTTCATTGGGGATTTTGTTCGGGAAATAGGCAG
>JAITXH010000009.1 GCA_031284845.1 Puniceicoccales bacterium
TGCGAAGCCTACTCGCTCCTCAAAGGCCTGCTCGGGCTGAAACCTGCCGAGATGGGCGACATCTTTTCGCAGTGGAACAAAGGCGCGCTCGACAGCTTCCTCGTCGAAATCACCGCCGACATCCTCAAGCAAAAAGACCCCGCCACGAAAAAACCCTTCGTGGACATCGTGCTCGACACCGCCGGGCAAAAAGGCACGGGCAAATGGACATCCGTCAACGCCCTCGACATGGGCGTCCCCGCGCCGACCATCGCCGAGTCCGTCTTCGCGCGTTGCCTCTCCGCCGTAAAGGAAGAGCGCGTCGCCGCGTCAAAAATCCTCAAAGGCCCGAAGGCGAAAAAATACACCGGCGACACCAAGGCCCTCGTCGCCGCCATCCACGACGCCCTTTACAGTTCGAAGATCTGCTCCTACGCGCAAGGCTTCCAGCTCATGCGTGAAGCGCAAAAAGAGTATGGCTGGAAACTCGACTTCGGCAAAATCGCGCAGATCTGGCGCGGCGGGTGCATCATCCGCGCCGCCTTCCTGCAAAAAATCACCGAAGCCTACGCTGCGAATCCCAAACTCGCGAACCTGCTCCTCGACCCGTATTTCAACAAGACCATCCAAAAAGCGCAGGCCAACTGGCGCAAAGTGGTATCGCTCGCCGTCGAGAACGGCATCAGCACGCCCACCTTTGCCTCGGCCCTCTCCTACTACGACGGCTATCGTGCCGAACGCCTCCCGGCGAACCTCCTCCAAGGCCAGCGCGACTATTTCGGCGCACACACTTACGAGCGCGTGGACCAGAAGCGCGGCAAGTTTTACCACATAGACTGGCCCCTGCCCAACCGCCCGCAAATCGAGCTGTAAGTGCTTTTTAAAACTTAGACCCAACGAGAACTACGTTGATGAACCTCGAACCTGACGACCAAACGGTGCGCGACACGCTCATGATTATGACAGTCCTGAGCCGTGTTGGTCGGTATGGGGATGAAAAAAAATGGGAAGAGCATCAACGTCTTTTCACGGATAAAATCACTGTTGATTTTGGTCATGTGAAGCCTCCGGAAATTACATCTTCACAGGCCATCAAAGAATGGGCTTATCGGGCATACAAAGGAGTCAACACACTTCATCTGCTGACTAACATGGATGTGCAGGTAAATGGCGACAAAGCTGTTGTTGCTTCGTCCGGCCTTTCCCGGCACAAGCGCATTGATACCAAGGAGTTCTGGAACATATACAGCTTCTATGAACATGAGTTGATACGCACGCCTGAAGGCTGGAAAGTCACCCGCCTCAAGATGGTGCCAATTTTTCAGGAAGGCAACGAGCACCTGCTTGAAGAAACGTATGCGTTGACCCAACCGTAAAGCAAAAAAACGCCAATCCCTAACGCGCTGACAGCAAACGGAACGGTGCCGCCACCTTTCGCGTCTTTGGCTATACTTTTCCCCTTTCGCCCACCCACACGGAAATATCGCCGATAGTCAATTTATCCTTGAAAATTGAAACGGAACAAATCAATTTTCCAGCATGTTTCAGCAAATTTCTCGGAAAAGCTACCATTCTGCGATCGAAACTGCGCTCCGTCGCTCACCCATTGTCGCACTCATGGGGCCGCGCCAATGCGGGAAAACCACGCTCGCCCGCGAGATCGCCGCAAAGCAAACAGGCGGAAGCGTCTTTTTGGATTTGGAGTCGCAGACAGATTTGCTGGCACTGCAAAACCCGCAGTTGTTTTTGTCAGAGCAACGCGGCCTGGTTGTGCTCGACGAGGTGCAGACTCGCCCGGACTTGTTCCCGTTGTTGCGCGTGCTGGCAGACAGACCGGATGCACCGGCGAAATTCTTGATTTTGGGAAGCGCGTCGCCGCAGCTTGCGGAGAAATCGGCGGAGTCGCTTGCCGGACGGGTGGAGTTTATCCAGATGCGCCCATTTTCGCTTGGGGAAATCGGCGCAGAAAACACGGATTCGCTTTGGCTACGTGGCGGTTTCCCGCGTTCATGGCTGGCAGCGAACGACGTGGACAGCCTCGTGTGGCGGAATAATTTCATTCAGACCTTTTTGCAGCGCGATGTGGCACTCCGCCTCTTGGAGCGGGACGTTATGGGGTTGCGTCGTTTTTGGATGATGCTGGCGGGATACCACGGGCAGGTTTTTAACGCTTCCGAACTAGGACGTTCGCTCGGTGTGAGTGCGCCGACTGTGCGAAAATACCTCGATGTGCTGGAAGGGACTTATATGGTGCGGGTTCTTCAGCCTTGGCACGAAAACTTCGGGAAACGCCTTGTGAAATCGCCCAAGATTTACCTGCGCGACAGCGGCTTGCTTCATGCGTTGACGGGGGTGAGAAACCGCGACGACTTGTGGCGCAGTCCGGTAGCGGGGGCGTCGTGGGAGGGATTCGCGTTGGAACAGGTGCTTGGGGTGTTGCAACCGGAGGAGGCGTGGTTCTGGGCATTGCATTCTGGCGCAGAGGTGGACCTGTTCTGCCTCCTCAACGGGCGGCGCGTAGGAGTGGAGTTCAAGTGGAACGAACATCCGAAAACGACGAAGTCCATGCATGCAGCGGTGGAGATGTTGGGATTGGATTGCTTGTGGGTGGTCTATCCGGGTTCGCGTGTGGTGCCCTTGACGGAGAAGATAAGCGCTGTGCCCTTGGATAAAGTGGAGGAAGTGGCACTGCGCTAACCCGACTTCCGCTACCAAGGCAGGTTTTGAATTGGGATCGAGTTGTTTGGCGAGTAAATCTTCTCCTCTGCCGCGGGGGTAGCAGAAACGCTATCGGCAGCACGAACGACAGATGAAACTAGAATTCCGCTAAGCGCAAAAGCCGCATACCAACAAGACATTAAGAGAGTTGCTGCTATTCATTAAAGTTTAATTTATTTGGGGAGTAGTGCTAAATCTTTAGATTCTTTTGTCGCTAATTCTGTCTTTATTTTTTCTTTTTCTTCCCTAATCAATTTTAGATATTTTTGCATCGGTGGTAACAGTGCAGCATCTTTAGTCGCCTGCAACTGAAGGACAAGTTGCAACTCAAGTTTGGAAAACAAGGCACATTCCGCTTTATGAAGAGCCGTCCAGGTTTGAGGACTATCTGCTAGCGCAGCCACCTGGAGCTCTTTTTCGAGTTCCTCAGCCGCTTTTTTATACAGTTCGATATGAGGCACTGGAACAGCTTCTTGGCGAAACTTCGCTACCAGAAGATTAAATCTTTTTTTTGCGCGCTTATTTAAGACTAGCGCCTCTTTTACTGCATTATTTATCGCCTCTAGTTCTTTTTCCACTAAAGGGTCTTTAATAAAGGCATTTGTTCCAAGAAAAGCTTCTGTTGTTTTTTCATCAGGAAGCCCGGCAAAAAGCCATTCTGTTCTTTTCATTCTTGGATAGGCACTTTGCAGGGCATCCGCCAAAGCGATGTCACTGACGTAGCCCGCCTTTTTTAAGTATTCCCTGACACTTACAGCATCATTAGGAAAAGAGTCCACGACAAACTTGGCAAAGCCCTTTTTTTTCGCATCTCCCCAAGGCATTCCGTATGAAGTTAGCGTGCTTAGACGATATCCTTTCAGGCGAGAGATTTCATATCCGATATTGGGATTGTTTGTCGCCTCATTTTTCATCGCATTGTCAAGAATTTCTTGAATTCCTTTATCGCTCATTACATTGTTAGACGGTAATGTTAGAGGCGTCGTGCTATATCCCGGAGTCTGGAGATAGTTTTCTAGCCTTTTTTCTACACTGGCTTGTCGGTAAGCATCCCGACTTTTTTTCAATATTGCTGCATAATATGCGACATGAGCAATTTCAATTTTGCGAATTTCCTCTGGAGTAAAAATCTCTTTGTAATCAATCCCGTTTTTCCTTTTATAGATTCTTTTCGCAGATTCTCTTCGCACTCCGAAAGGCGCATTTTGGATTATACCAATTACTTTTGATCTTGCATAGATATCCACATAAAGGTCATCTTTTTTTGGCAATTTTTCAGAAACAAAAAATTCGTCCATTTCCATTACCGGAGCACCGCTAATCAAATAATAAGTCCACTCTTTCGCCATTCCGGCTTCACGCGTTTTTGCTTCAAAACGTTTTTCTTCCCACTCGTTTTCTTTTAATTCTTTAAGAAATTTCAACGCAACACTGTAAAATTCGGAATGCTGTCTTTGCTGGAGAAGGTTCTGCATATTTTCTATGATAGGCTTATATGGACCAAGTTCCGCTATGGGAAGAAACGGTTCCGGGATGGACTCAGTGGTATCTGCTGCAACGAGAATGGTGGCAGATAGAAAACTGAATATTGCGAAAATGGCACTCAGGAAAGAACGAAAGCATTTGTAGTAATTCATATTTTTGTTTGTTAAGGATTAGATTAACTTGAGGTGGCGAGTAGGCTTCAACTTTTCGGTTTTGGGAGACCTTGGTATAAATAGGCTGCCTTTTTATCTTTTCCCACTAACTTTTGAAACCTTCGCGCTAATTCTTCTTTTTGATAGCCAATTTCAATAAAAAACGCATGAATACTGGAGGCATTATTGGGATATTCTTTCATTAGGAGAAGCAACAATTCTCGTTGATGACCTTCCGCTACAGACACACAAAGATCGCTTCTTATTGCTCTAATGGTGGCAACGCCGTAAACACGTCCCTCTATCCCCTTCCGTCTCCATCGTTCATCTTCGTCAAAAGGACCTTGCGGCCAAGTTTTTTCTTCTTCGCGAAATTTTGCTATCTCCCGTTTCCTAACTTCCTCCAACTCAAGTCTGATGCCATGAAGTGCTTTAAGAATAACCTTCGTATAACTCAGATATTGTGTTTGGAGTTTTCCTTTCTCCACTTTGTGAAATGCAGCCTTTTTTTCCAAATTTGCGAAAAGAATACACTCGAGAGCGAATTCCTTTAACTTTATATCTATTTCTTTATATCCATCTTTATCGTGGAGCCAAACATCGGGAAAGAATGGAGATTTTGCAAGATAATAAGAAAACCACTCGCAAGCAACAATTTCTTCTTTCCCGTTTAAGGAGTAGAGGCCAACCCTCAGCTCATTTCTGACAAAGTTTATCTTTTTTACAAGTCGTCCTGCTTCAAGATAAAATTCTAGCAAATTGGATGCGGCAAGGTGCTTTTCCATCTTTTCCAGATTTTGAAAATAATCATCTCCGGCTTCTTTGGCAGCGCTCAGTGGTGGAGCCAATGAAGAAACATCCTCCGCCCGGCACTGGAGAGTGAACAGAAGTAAAACGACGACCCCGCCCATTTTAGCAATCCAGAGAACAATGTTCTGCGTGAATCGGAGGAGATCTCCTAGCCCCTGATAAAAGGGGCTGCTACGGCTTTGTGAGGACAAGACCTGGCAACCGCATCGGATGGCTCCGGCGGTTCTTGCAGGTATTTGAGTATAGTTCTTGATCACGGTTGTGAAAAAATGACGGTCCTTGGCATCGCTCTATCAGTCCTACTGCGGAATGGGGATATATTTTTAAAGCACCGCATCATAGCAAGATTCTTAGTTGAAGTTTTCGCGGCGACAATGAACCGAAATTTTTTCAAGTTAAGTTCTTTTTCACTATAGAAGACAAGATGAAAGACAAAGAAATGACCTTGTCCGTCCCGCGTGCATCAAGGGCCTGACCTAACGCCCCCTCTGCGGTCAGGCTCTGTCTAGGTTCCTTGATACAGATTAACTCATTTGAAATAAAGAGGGAGGGCTTTTCGGACTGAAAGACAGCATCCGATAGTATTCGTGAACAAATACTTCTCTTTAAAAGAAGAATGCCACAGGGGATTTGGGATTTGTAGGGGGTAGGTGCCACTACAAGGGTTTTTGAGGTTTTTTGGAGACGAAAAGTGCCTATTCATCGGCTTCAGCGAGCATTTAGGGGAGCAAAACAGTCCAGAACGGGGTCGAGTAGCAAAAGTCGGGCTAATCTTAAAAACACCTGCAAAAACCCGTTGCGCACCAGAATTCCAGTGCTTTTATCTTAGGGGTGCATTCCTCTGAAATTATAGATTCCCTGATGACGCCGCAGGTCGGCTGGTTGCTCCTCGCGGCGGCCTGTGCCGGCGGATTTGTCGGCCTTGTCAAACAGTGGAAGGAAGGCACAAGTGCCGTCGCCGGAGTGCGCACGTTTTCACTGTGGGCCGTCCTCGGATTCGTCGCAGCCCAGCTCGATCAGGCCAGTTTTCCCGGCCTGATGTTGACGGCGTTTGTCCTGCTCGGCTCAGGAGTCGTTTTGTTTTCATTTACCAAAAAGCCCGATGGCGATGCCCATTTTGGACTGACTACGTTGGTGTCCGCGCCGCTTATGTTTCTCGTCGGCGCCTTGATTGCCACCGGACGGCGCGATTACGGGATCGTGCTGTGCGTTCTCGTCGCAGGCATTCTGGGGCTGCGCGATGTTACCCACCGTTGGAGCACGCTGTTGACCGAAGTGGACATTCGAGCCACCTTGCAGTTTACCTTCTTCACGGGCGTTATCTTACCGCTCGTCCCGGATAAGGTCGTGCTGGGCCTCTTCAACCCCTACGACACTTGGCGCATGGTGTTACTCATCTCCGGGGTGAATCTGCTCGGATACGCGGCAATGCGCCTGCTCGGGGCAAAAGCCGGACTCCCGATCACGGGCATTGTCGGTGGCCTTGCCTCCAGCACGGCGGTAACATTGGCATTTAGCCGCAAAAGCCGGGAAGAGCCGGGTCACGATGCTGCATGTGCGCAGGCCATTTTGCTCGCGAACCAGTCTATGTTCGCCCGCGTCTGGGTGGTGATTCTCGCGCTTTGCCCTGCGTTCGCATGGCAGCTTTTCCCCGCCTTTCTGCTCGTCACTCTTACCGGATTGGCTGTGCCGGCTTGGCTCATGCGACATGCGTCCGTTCGGAGTGAAACAGAGGTGCCGGTAGTAAAAAATCCGCTCCGGCTCGGAGTCGCCGTCAAGTTCGGCCTCCTTTACGCCATCCTTGTTTTCATCCTCGCGCATTTCGGGCATGCGGCGGCCCCGGGCACATTTATCGGCATAAGTTTCCTGTCGGGACTGCTTACGATGGATGCCATCACTGTATCTCTGGCCAATAACATCCCCGACGCGGCTGCAAGCAGCACACTATTATTGCCCATGGGCGCCGTGCTGGCAGCTATGGCGGCAAACACTATGATGAAAATGGGAATTGCACTTTACCTCGGCAATGCCGCCGTGCGCAGATGGGTGGTGCTCAGTTCGATTATTACACTTGCGAGCATAGGTGTGGCATGGGGGGCAATATGGGCATTCGCCTGACGCACCGTTTTTTCCTCTTAAACAAGAGCATATTGCCAAAAAACAAATTCCCCGTTACAGCCTTTTTTCATTTTTTTGCAGGAAGCGGCTTGCTAAATCCGACACAAGCCCCATTGAGGCGCGGCGTTTAATTTTTTTCCCAGTAGTCTGTTCATGAAAACACTTGTCATCGCCGAAAAGCCATCAGTCGCCACTGATATTGCGCACGCCCTCAAAGTCCCGAAAAAAGACGATCTCTTCGAAAACGATGATTACGTTATTTCTTCGGCAATCGGGCACCTTGTCGAACTGGAGATGCCCGAGGACATAGACCCCAAGCTGCGCTTCTGGCGTCTCGACGCCCTCCCCCTTCTTCCGAAAACCTTCGGCCTCAAGCCCAGCCCCAAGACCAAGGACCGCTTCTCCCTCCTCAAAAAGCTCCTCGCCCGACACGACATAAGCGCCGCCGTCAACGCCTGCGACGCCGGGCGCGAAGGCGAGCTTATCTTCGCCTACATCTACCAACTCGCCAAGGCAAAGCTCCCCGTCAAACGCGCATGGATGCAAACCATGACCATCGAGGGCATCCGCACCGCCTTTGCCAACCTGCGCAACGGTGCCGATATGGCCGGTCTCGAAAGCGCCGCGCGCTGCCGGAGCGAGAGCGACTGGCTCATCGGCATCAACGGCACACGCGCCTTAACCAAACGCATGTTCGGCTCCCGCGCGGGCAATGTCGCCACCGTCGGGCGCGTCCAGACCCCGACTCTCGCCATTGTCGTCAACCGGGAACTGGAAATCCGCAATTTCGTCCCCAGAGAATACTGGCGCATCACCGCCGCCTTTCAGGTTGCCAACGGCACTTACGAAGGCGTCTTCCAACGCCCTGCATTCAGGAAGAAAGCAGGCGACGAGCATGACCGCGCCGACCGCATCTGGACAAAGGAGACCGCCGAGGCCGTTGTCCACGCGGCCCGCGCCGCGACTGCCCCTGCCACCGTGCATGACGAAAAAAAGGCTACCACGCAGATCTCTCCCCGCCTCTACGATCTCACCACCCTTCAGCGCGAGGCGAACAGCCGCTATGGCCTCGCCGCACGGCAGACCCTCCAAATCGCTCAAGCTCTCTACGAACGCCACAAAGTCATCACCTACCCGCGCACTGATTCACGGGCCCTCCCTGAAGACTACGTGCCCACCTGCAAAAATACCCTTGCTGCCCTCGACGGAGACCTCGGTGCGTATGCCCGCAAAGCACTCGACTCCGGCTGGGTTCGCCACGACAAGCGCATTTTCAATAACGCTCAGATATCAGATCACTTTGCCATCATCCCCACGGGGACAAGCTCTGCCAGACTCGATGAAATAGAGGCAAAAATCTACGACATGATCGCCCGCCGTTTTGTCGCCACCTTTTACCCCCCCGCAGAATACGACGTCACCACCCGCACGAGCACTCTCATTGCTACACCGCCCGTGCATGGCGTCTTCGCCCCCAATAACGACACCCCGCCGGCACCCGCCGAAGAAACTCTCCGCAACCTCGAATTCAAAAGCGAAGGCAAAGTGCTCACCGCCCCCGGCTGGCTCGCCGTCTATGGCAAAAGCGCTATCGCCGAATTCCTCGGCACTCCCCTCCCGCCCGACACCGAAGCCAAAGGCGCTGCCTCCAAGCCATCGGCAAATAAGAGCAGCGGAGAATCCTCCTCCAAGGCTCCTCCCCTCCCCTTGCTCACTGCTGCCGACGGCGCCCCGCCGCACGCACTCACTAGCGGTATCGCCCTGCACGCCGAGGCCACCAAGCCCCCGCCACGCTATACAGAAGCCACTCTCCTCTCCGCCATGGAAGGTGCCGGCAAGCTCGTGGACGACGAAGAACTCGCCGACGCCATGAAGGAACGCGGGCTGGGCACTCCGGCTACCCGCGCCGAGATCATCGAAGGTCTCGTGAATCAAAGCTACGTCGAGCGCGGCACCGAACGCGGCAAACGCGACCTGCGCCCCACCACCAAAGCTGAGGCGCTCCTCGAATTCCTCGCCGCCGTTAAGGCCGACGCACTCACCAAGCCCGACATGACAGGCGAGTGGGAATACAAACTGCGCCAGATGGAACACGGCAAATATGCCCGCCAGACATTTATGGCGGAAATCGCCCGCGTCACAGAAGGCATCGTGGATCGCACCAAAAACTTTTCCGAAGACGCCCACGAATCACGCGTCACCGACATCATCTCCCCCTCCGATCAAAAACCCCTCGTAGAGACACTCCGCTCCTATAAGTCCCAGGACGGGATACTCACGATCTATAAGGTGATGACTGGCCGGAAAATCGAAGAAGACGAAATCCGCCGCCTCCTCGCCGATGGCGAAATCGGCCCCTTGGACGGCTTTGTCTCGCCGCGTACAGGCAACCGTTTCCCCTCAAAACTCAAACTCGTAGATGACGAGAAAAAGCCGGGGTGCAAAAAGGTCGAACTCGACTTCGGCAACAAGGTGGACGTCGCCAGCCTCTCCCCCTTCTGGAACGACCCCGACGCAAAGCACGAACTCTGCGAAGCGCC
>JAITXH010000071.1 GCA_031284845.1 Puniceicoccales bacterium
CCCCCCGTCATGGTGCTTTTGCCCCTTTTTCTCGCTGGTATTGCTTGTCCCCTGGATGGCTCGTTCTTCTCAGCCGCGGAAATTCCCGTGTGGATTTGCGCCGCTTTGGCTGGTTTGTGTGCCATCTCCGCGTTGGGATTTGCCGTAGCAGTCGTCCACAGAAAAACCAATTCCAAAGATAATACTTGGATAATGGCCGCCGCCCAGACCGCCACGCTCCTTCTCCTCCGCCTGCGTTACCGATTCCAAGTCAGCGGATTGGAAAATGTCCCTTTGACCGGAGGCGTCATCCTCGCCGCCAACCACACCGCCTACCTCGACGTCCTCCTCCTGCCCGTGATCTGCCGCCGCCCAGTCCGTTATCTCTCCTGGGCCGAATACGAAAAAAGGCCCCTCACGCGCTTCGTTATGCGCTTATTCGGCACCATCCCCGTCTCGTCCACCCATGCCAAAGATGCCATCCGCACTGCGGGTGCCCGGCTCGCCGCCGGAGAGTGCATCGCCATTTTCCCCGAAGGCCAGATCACGCGCAATGGTGCCCTCGGCACTTTTCAAGGCGGGTGTGCTTTGATCGCACAGCGCTCCGGAGTCCCTGTCGTCCCCGTCTATATTGACGGACTTTGGCGCTCTTTTTTCAGCTTTTCCGGCAAAGGTGCTTTCAAAAAATGGCCCCGCTTCAAGCGCCCGCAGCTAGCCGTGCGTTTTGGCGTCCCGTTGCCCCCCGAAGAGGTGGATACTCTGCGGGATCGCATCCAAATCCTCGGCGCAGAACTCTACGCCACCCGCCCGGCCTTCCGCAGCCACCTCGGCACAGAAATCGTCAACTCCCTCGTCCGCCACCCCGGGCGCGTGCTCGTCGTGGATCGCAGTGGCCCCTCTCGTGTCCCGTTCCGCGGAGCCACCCTGCTGGCACTCGCACGCTGGTGTGCCCGCGAATGGCAGCGCACCGTGCCGGAAAAGCGCATCGGCATACTCCTCCCGCCCGGCGTGGGCGCCACCGTGGCCAACATCGCCTGCGTCATGTGCGGGAAGGTGCCCGTCAACCTCAACTTCACACTCGGACGCGCCCAACTCGAGGCATGTATCGCCACCACGGGCTTGAAAACCTTCGTCACCGCCCAGGCACTGCGCGATAAGCTCAACGAAAAAGTATCCGACTTCCCCTGGGCAGCCATGGAGCGCATCATAGATATCGCCGATCTGTTGAAAAACGCCCCCAAACCGCGCCTCGCCCTCTCCATCGCAGCGGCATGGGCACTGCCTGCCGTATTGTTGCGCGCCCTCTGGCGCGTCCCCTCCCGCGGCGGCAACACAGAAGCAGCCATCCTCTGCACGAGCGGCAGTTCCGGCCAACCCAAAGGCGTCCCGCTCACACACGCCAACATCCTCGGCAATTGCACCCAATTTGACGATCTGGACATCATCCCCTCGGACAGCATCATGCTGGGGAACCTGCCCATATTCCACAGCTTCGGCATCACCGTCACACTCTGGTTCACCCTCACACGCGGCATCTGCACGGTGAACACCCCGTCCCCACTCGAATTTTCACGCAATATCGCCGCCATCCGTGAAGAAAAAGTCACCATCCTCATCAGCACCCCGACCTTCTTCCGCGGCTATTTGAAAAAAGCTGCCCCCGCCGATTTGGTATCCCTCCAACTCGTCGTCGGCGGCGGTGAAAAAACACCTGCAGGATTTGCCGAAGAATGGGAATCCCGCCTCAGCGGACTCTACCGGGAAGGCTACGGGGCCACAGAAGTCAGCCCCGTCGTCGGCGTCAACATCCTCGACAAACACGACCCCAACGTGCGCGGCGGCGTCTTTGTCGGCCACCGGCGCGGCTCCATCGGGCGCATGGTCTGCGGCCTCGCCGCACGCTTTACCAACCCGATGACCGGCGAACGTGCCTCAGCCGAGGCAGGCGGCGTCCTCTGGCTCAAAGGCGTAAATGTCTTCCCCGGCTACCTGAACGGCCCCGCCCTCAATAAAGAAATACTCACCGAAGACGGCTGGTATTGCACCCGGGACATCGCCCGCATGGATGCCGACGGCTTCCTTTTCATCGAAGGCCGACAAGCCCGTTTCTCCAAAATCGGCGGCGAGATGGTCCCCCACGAGACCGTCGAAGAGGCCGTCCGGCGTGCCCTCGATATGCACTTCGGCGACTACGACTCCCAGCGCATCGCCGTCGCCGCCCGCACCGACGACACCAAGGGCGAGTGCCTGGTGCTTCTGACGACTATCCCCATAGATACCGACAAGTTGCGCACGGCGTTGATAGAAGACGGCTTTTCCAATCTCTGGATCCCACGCATAGTCAAACGCATAGACGCCATCCCCGTGCTCGCCACCGGCAAACTGGATCTCCAGCGCCTGCGTCAGATAGCCGAGACGGGCGACGACGGGAAAAACTGCAACGGATAACATCTTTCATGAAAATCTCCGAATATCTCAAATCCACAGTGCTCGCCACCGCGCTCATCGTGGCATTCGCCGGAAGTGCCGCCGCCGAGCCGGATGCCACCAGCACCGTGAGCATCACCAAGCGCTACAGACTCCCGTTCCAGACCCAACTGCTGAACGACCTGCCCAAGGAAGACAAAAGCGCGGTCACCATTCGCAATTCCACCGAAAACTGGAAACCCGCGGAAACCGCAATTATCGTCTGCGACATGTGGACCCAGCACGGCTGCACACACGCCACCGCCCGCCTGCGGGAGTTGGCCCCCGCGGTAAACGATGTCATCACCGCCGCCCGCGAAAAAGGCATCCTGATCATCCACGCCCCAAGTGGAGGCATGGGATATTACCCGAACAGTTTGCCGGCACGGAAGACCGCCGAGAAATTCCGCAAAGGAATGGGCGATTCACAGCATTGGCCCAACTGGGAGCACACCTCTCCCTCGGAAAAAGGAATCCCCTTCCCCGTGGATTCGCGGGACGGCGGATGCCCGGACTGCAAAGGCGGGAAAAACAATTACAAGGAAACGGACTTATTGACGATCAAGGACACCGATGTGCTCACCGACGATTTTGTGGAGATCAAAGACTACACCAAATTCAAAGGCATCAAAAACATCATCATCATGGGCGTGCATACAAACATGTGCATCATCGGAAGACCGTTCGGGCTGCGGGCCATGCGCAAAGCCGGATACAACACCGTCCTCATGCGCGACATGACCGA
>JAITXH010000103.1 GCA_031284845.1 Puniceicoccales bacterium
TGTTGTAGGAACCCAGCCGCTTGCGCCCTTTCACTTTGTCGGGACGGTGAATGTAGTATTCGCCGTTGAAGAGATGCTTGTCCATGTTTGCGCTGCCTTTGGCGACGTAGTCGGCGCAAATTTCCGCAAAGGCGGTGTCACCCGCTTCCTCGGCCATGCGTTGCCCGGCTTTGACGGCGGCGATGCACAAGCCGACAATCCACGCAATCTCGCCGTCCCACACGGCATCGAGCGTGTTTTCGAGCGGGGTGTCTTCCATGCCGTCGCCGTTGCGGTCCTGATTGATGATAAACTGCGTGGCGCGTTTGATGTTTTTCCAATTGCGGAGCAGGAAGGCGTCGTCGGCACTCATTTGATGCTCGCGGTAACAACGCAAGACGGAGCCAGCCTGCCCGTCAATTGCGGGGCGGCTCTCCATTTCGGCGCGGAAAATGATGCCTCCATTGGGCCGCAGCGCGATGCCGAGGTCGGTGCGCTCGCGGCAATCGCGTTCCAAGGCGGGGAAAATGCGGCCCATCGCCTGCGCGTATTGCCAGACGTGAGTGCAAGTGCCGTGGCAGGCCCCGACGCCTTCCCACGACCAGAAACGCCCGCTGCTGAAACGGTGGCAATTCGAGGTGGCGAGGGTATCTATGGGAATCAAGGTGCGCTCCAAAAACCAGTGCGGGAGCGTGGAGTCGCGCCAGGTCTCGGCGAAGAGGCGCGTCTGCGAAGTGAGGCGGGCAAAGTTGTTTTTGATGTAGCGGGCGACATCAAGGGCGGACTTAAAACGGTTCTGGTAGAAGCGTCCGGAGTCTTTGATTTTGGGGTGGATTTTGAGATTGGGAAAATACCAGGAGATGACGAAGTCGGCGGTGCCTTCACCTTCCACTCCAATTTCGACCTGCGATTTCACCGCGCCGACGAGCGGTTGCATCGGCGGCTTTTCCTTTTCGAGAACGGGATCGCCCTCATTCAGAAAACCTGCGGGGTTTTCGACATCAACGGAAGCGCTGGCGCGAGATGTTTCGCTTAGCGCGGCAATGCACATTGAGCCGCAGTCAGGACGTTCTTGCAGTTCCTTCTGGCGCGCTGTCCAGTTGGTTAATGCGGTGCCGTGGACGGCTGCGAACCCTTTGTCTTTGGCGACAACGTTTTTCCGGCGGACAACGGTCGCGCCGAATTTGCCGCGCCATTCCAGCGCCGTGCGTGGAGCAACTGCATTTTCAAGCCAGCCAAGCACCTCAATGGACAGCCTCTTGCCTGTCCCGGTTTTTTTGAACGAAAAACTCAAGATGGTGGCGGGCAGGCTGGAGTCATCTTCGTTGAGCGGGATGAAGGATGCGTGGGCGCGGAGGGAGACTTCGGCGGGAACGTCTTTGCTGGTGTAGCGGACAGTAGCGACAGGGTATCCGGCCTCGAAGGTGATTTCCTCCCAATCGGTTTCTTTGAGCTGCTTGACGACGGTCTTCAAATTTCCGGCTGCATCGGGGAAAGTAAATCGCAGCGCGAAGCCTTGCGCGAGCGGGCGGATGTCTTGCGCAGGCTCGATATAGCAAGCACCGTCGCGGGAGTGGATGTCGCGCCCGGAGAAATTGCCCGACCACTTGACGGCCTTGGGTTCGATGCCCTCGCGATTGTCGTTGAAGATGTCCCAGAGCCACAGCCGCCCGTCTCCGCCAAGATAGACGCCGCCGGCATTGATTCCGCCGACAGGCATCCCGATATAGCGGAGTTCGTTGCGGGACTTTGTGTAGAGGGTAGGCACACCGCGGTCGTAGAGGGCTTTGCGCCACGCGGGAGTCAGGCCCTTGTCGGCGGGAATACCGGCGGGGATGGAAAATTTTTGCGCGGCGTCTGCGGCGCTATCAGCAGCGGCAACGGTAGGAACCCCGTCTGGGACAGGCGCGGCGGTATCGGCGGCCAATGCACTGGGGATTCGTGCGAGCACAAGGCCCCCGGCGAGAACGGTGGAAGTGTGCGAAAGAAAGTTTCGTCGGGAAAGCTGATCGGACATGGTGTTGATGTATGTATGCGGATGGAGGTGGTAGGGTTGTTCTACACACGGGAGAAATGATTGTTCCCCGTGCCAACGATAAGTGTAGAGGCCATGCGGCACAAACAGCCCCCGGACATGCCGGACCACATACCGCACCACGGGTGCAGAAAGTGGATACAGCGGGCAACACGGACAAGAGGACTTCCGCGTTTTTTTACTCTTCAGCTTTCCTAAAGCGTAAACGGTTGCGCACACATACCCACAGTGTCAGCAGGATGGACATGGTCACCACCCAGTTGCCGTTCACCATGTAGAATGTCGGTTCACGCACCTCTTCCGGAATCCCCATGACATCCAGACGCCCTGCCCCGCGAAAATAAATGCTCCCGCTTGCGTCGGTGATCGGCAATTGCTGCCCAAGCGGAGTAAAGACACCGCTCCAGCCGTTGTTGCCGCACCGCACCACGGGCAAACGCAGGCTTGCCGCCATCACCGCCGAATGCGCCGCATGCTGGTAAGCGCCGGCCTCGCGCCCATACCAGGCATCGTTGGTCACGACTACGATGAAATCTGCACCGCGCCGCGCCATGTCGCGGCTCAAATCGGGAAAGACATCTTCATAGCAAACCAGCGTCCCAGCACGCAGCACCCTGCCATCCACCGGCACAGGCAGCGGCTCCACGCGTGCGCCGACAAGGCTGTCTTGCGGAATGGGCACCACCCTTCGCAACGGCAGTATGTCCGCGAGCGGCACATATTCGCCAAAGGGCACAAGGTGGCGCTTGGCGTAAAACGCCTTGCTGACACCGGCGGAAGTCGCCGTGAAAATCCCGTTGTAATAGCCTTTTTCTTCGCTCCGTATCGCGCCGTAAACCAAGGTCGCTCCGGTCTCGCGGGCCAGCCCGGTGACAAATCCGTCAAAGGACTCGCTCCCCGCAGAAAGCGGCAGCGCGGCCTCCGGCCAGAAAATGAGTTGAGGCATCGAGGCAGAATGCAGCGCGAACGAATGCCTTCCGTTCGCATCATCAGAGACGAACTTGTTCCCCGGCGCACCGCCGACAACTGCTGGTGGCGCAGGAAGCCGGGCGACATCCCGCGTAAGCGTGCGCACCACGGCGATGTTTTCCTGAACCCGCGCCGCATCCCACTTGGCATTGGGGTCAAAATCCGTCTGCACAAACCCCGCTGTGAACAGTTTTTCAGCGTGGTCGTGCATCTTGTTCAGCGAATTCCAAAATACAAAAATCGCGAAAAAAACCGGGAGAATCCCAATGTAAAATTCAGGGCTGACATTGCGCAAAATAGCGAACGGACTCGGCGCGGCCTCAACGGGCGCATTCTGCCGCGCCCAAGCCAGATTGTGGATATGGCGGGCCAATCCGATATTGAATAGGATGATGGCAAATCCCAGCGCCCAAGGGCCACCGTAAGCACAAAGCGCCAGCGCGACAGGGCGCTGCCACTGCGTCTCAGCGAGCAGTGCCCACGGGAACCCCGTGAGAAGCCACCCCTGCACCCATTCCAATGTCACCCATGCGCCGGCCAGCCCGAGCTGGATGATAATCCTGAATACGGGCGGTGCGCCCACCGTTTTCGGGAACAGCCAGCGCAGCAACGCCAGCCACGCCACCGGGAAAAGCGCAAGGAGCGCCGTAAGCAAGACCAAGCCTAACCAGCCCAGAGGCGGACTCACATGGCGCAACCAGACAAGCGTGCCGATCTTCGCCAGCCAAAATGTCACCCCCGCAACGAGCAACCACGTCTTCCACGCCGGACGCGTAGTGGACCACAGCGCAAAAGGGATCGCCCACAGCCATGCGGCCTCGGCGAAATTCACACCCGGCATGGCCGAAGAATACAAGCCCGCCGCAGCAACACCCACCACCCACGGCAACACCCGCAATGCCCGATACGTATTTCCGAAAAAAAACATCGTCCGCCATACCTATTAACTGGAGCACAAAAGGACAGGGATTTTTTCATCCTGCAACAAAAGCGCTTCCTGTCGCACACCGTTTTTGCAAGATTCCGCGCCATGAGCAGTAATTTTATCCATACGCACCGCGTCGCCTTTGCCGAAGCCGACCCGGCGGGCATTGCCCACTTCGCCCGCTTTCCGCTTTGGGTGGAAGAAGCAGAGTTCGCATTCTGGCAAAGTAAAAATGCGGCATCGCCGTCCTTTGAAAACGGAGTCCTCGTCGGCTGGCCCAAAATCTCGTTCTCCATCCGCCATCGCGCCCCGGCACGCTTCGGCGACATCGTCTCCATCGCGCTCACTCCCAAGGTAGAGACCCCGTTCACAGTCGAATGGAAATTCCGCATGACACGCGCAGACACCCTGTTGGCCTCCGGCGCGATGCTGGTGATTTACGCATCGGTAGTCCCCGCTCAAATCACTCTCCAAAAACAGGCTGTGCCCGAAAACCTCCTCGCGCTACTCACCGCATAGACGGCAACCCGCAAACTAAATGGCACAGCAACATCTTTTCACAAAAATAGTTCTTCGTTTTCCGCCCGTTGTCCTTAGTTCTTACAGCCTTTCTCATAAATGAACACACAGGGACTCAGCCAGTCGCAACGCCAAATCCAGGGCCTCGTCTTGACGCCCCAGCTCCGGCAATCCCTGCGCATACTGCACATTTCCGCCGCCGAGCTGAATCAGGAAGTCACCTCCGAACTCGTCGCCAACCCGCTCCTGGAACTCATCCCGCCCGAAGACTCCTCCGCCTCGGAAAAAACAGAGGCAGACACTTCAGACAATGACGACCCATTTGCAGAAAATTTCTCTTCTGATGACGCGCCTCCCGATTTCAGCGAAAAGATGGAAGCCGACTGGCGGGACGACTATTACGAAGAACACCGGATCGTGCGCCAGTCCTCTGAAGACGAAGAGCACCGCCAGCATTTTTTTGATTCCGCAGTCGGCGAAGAATCCCTCCAGGAGACTCTCCTCAAGCAAGCCCGCCTTGCCACATCCACGCCAGGCGTGCTCGCCGCCATGCAGACCCTCATCGGTAATCTCGATGACCGCGGCTTCATGACCGCCGACCCGGGCACCCTTGCCCTCGATGCCCGGATAGCACGAGCCGACCTCGATACGGCATGGACGCTGCTGAAAACCTTCGATCCGCCCGGCATCGGTGCCGCAGACCTGCGCGAATGCCTCCTCATCCAACTCATCTTGTCAGGACGCCGCCATACGCTCGCAGCGCTCATCGTGGACGAGTGTTTCCCGCTCCTCATCAAACGGCGCATCCCGGAAATCGCCCGTGAGCTGGAAACCAGCGCCGCCGAAGTGCATAATGCCATGCACGAACTCGCCCAACTCGACTTCGCCCCGGCGCGCAAATACGCTCAGGATGACAACCGCTTCATTATCCCGGACATCATCGTGCAACGCAGCGCCGACAGCCGCGAATGGGATGTGATCCTCAACTACGAAAACATCCCGCGCCTACGCCTCAACCACGCTTATAAAAACCTGCTTGCCGGAAAAAACCTGAGTCAGTTTGACCGCGATTACATCAGCGGCAAAATGCGCGACGGGCGTTTCCTCATCAGCGCCATCGAGCAACGCCAACAGACCCTCGAGCGCATCGCCCACCTGCTCCTGAGATATCAAGCAGAGTTCTTCGAAGAAGGCATCTCACGCCTGCACCCGCTCACCATGGCACGCATCGCCGGAGATCTCGATGTCCACGAGACCACGGTCAGCCGCGCCATTGCGAACAAATACATCCAGACCCCGCACGGCATTTTTGAATTGCGCTACTTTTTCAATGCCGGCGTCACAACCGACGCCGGAGAATCCATGGCGAACACCAGCATTAAGGAATTGCTGGCAAACATCGTAGCGCGGGAGAATCCGGCATCACCGCTCAGCGATGAAGACCTCGCCGACGAACTTCAGAAAAAAGGCATCCATGTCGCCCGGCGCACCATAGCAAAATACCGTGCGGCCCTCCATCTCCCCCCGGCCTTTTTGCGCAAGCAACACTAGAGCACGGTTTGATTTGCGCGTGCCACGCTCTGCACTATGCACGCTGCGACACGCACTTACTGTGCGTTTGAATGCCAAATTTTGCACCGTCCCTCTCCCATCCTTCATGCTCGCGCCGCGTGCCACTCTAGGATCGCGGCGACCAGCCCACGGGCGATTTCAAGTTTACCTGCCGGCCCCAGCTCACGGCGTCCGCCGTCGCGCCCTAATAAAATGACACGGTTCACATCTGCGCCAAAGGCATTCAGCCCGCCGTCGCGCCCTACCCTGTTTGCCACGATTAGATCGAGTTTTTTTTCCACGAGCTTCCGCCGGGCATAGTTTTCGATGTCATCTGTCTCGGCGGCAAATCCCACCACAGTCTGTCCGGTGCGCTTACGGGCTGCCATGATTTTCAAAATGTCCGGCACAGGCTCAAATTCCACACTCAGGGGCACGGCTTCTTTCTTCACCTTCCCCGACGAATAATGCTTGGGGCGGAAATCGCACACGGCGGCTGTCTTTATCAAAATATCGCACCCGCTGAAAAGGGCTTCTACTTGCGCGAGCATCTCTGCGCCGGTCACCACGGGATGCAGGATGGCACCTGCCGGCGCACTCAACGCCACCGGCCCGCTCACCAGATCTACAACACACCCCGCCTCCAATGCAGCAACGGCCAGGGCATAGCCCATCTTGCCCGACGAGGGGTTGGAAATGAAGCGCACCGGGTCAAAAAATTCGCGGGTCGGCCCGGCTGTGATGAGGCAACGCAATGGCATCGGGAAACTCCGGAGCGCGCCGCTCTCAACGAGCGGCGCAGAGGGTGGCAAAGGCGCGAATCTTGGCGACGAGATTGGAAAGCCCGTTGCGCCGGTTGGGCGAGAGGTGCTGGGTGATGCCGACATCGCCGAGAAAATCTGCGTTGGTCGCCAGCACTTCGCCGGGGGTGGCCCCGCTGTAAAATTCACAGACGAGGGTAGCCACGCCTTTGGTGATCACGGCATCGGAATCGGCACCAAAGAGACAGATGCCGTCTTTGAATTCCGGATACATCCAGAGGCTCGAAGTGCAGCCTTCGATGAGGAGCGGCGGGATGCGATACTGCTCGTCGAGACCGGATGCAGTCTTGGCGCGGTCAATGATGTATTGGAAGCGCTCGCGGGGATCTTCAAAAGGCGAAAGCTCGTCCAGCAAAGCCTGTCGTTTTTCATCAAGTGTCATAGGGAGAAAAAGGCAAAATAGCGCGTCGTTGGCATCACACTCCGAAGATGCCCAGGCCGACGAGTTCGGTGCGCACGAGGCTGTCCACGCTGGCCCGCAGTTTAGCGACTTGGGAGGCGGGGATCGTGGTGTCGGTATCGAGCCACGATTTGATATCTGACCAGACCTTGGGCGACGGGCGGCGCATGCCCAGCAACTCGTCCACCTCGGCAACCAGTGCCTTGCGCGGTCCGCTGGGTTTGGCCTCGTCGCAGACGATGCGCACAGAAATGTAGTCCGCTTTGAGTTGCGAATCGGCAGGATAGGCGCGCGCTCCGTTTTCCAGAATGCGCAGGGCCTCTTGCGAGGCACTCACGAAGCGAAGCAAGCGCCCGACTGCGATATAGGCGTGAGGGGAGATCTTGCGCTGGGTGCGCGAGATACGTTTGATCTCTTCTCCGAGCGCAATCCGCTCCTCCATGGAGGCTACCGGATATTGCCTGTAGCTGCCGTCTTTATTGAGCACACCACTGCGCTTCTCCTCCAACTCGCGGACGCGTGCCACGGTAGCGGAATCCGTCCGCGTGGTATGGGTGAAATCGTCAAGGTAGCGCCGCCCGGTCTCCGGGTCGCCGATGGCGAAATAGGCTGCGGCAACGAGGGCATTGCTGGTGCCATCGGGTTCGTTGAACAAATGCTTATTGCTCGACTGCAAACTCCGGTAAGTGGCGATGGCATCCTGCGGACGGCGTGCGCGGATGAACGACTCGATGAGCAGCGAGGCGAACACGTTTTGATTAAAGGTATTCCACTCCGCTGCTTCAAGATCCACGGCGGAATTGCCATTTCCAAGTTTCCGCGTGGCGGTGGTGCCGGAACGCTTGGAAGCGATGCGGAAACAGGTGTCGGCTACAGCGGGCAGGCCGCGCTCGGAAGCAAAGGTGGCCAACGCCAGCACTGCGGACTGCTTGGTGCCGAATCTGGCGAGATAATCTTTCAACTCGCGCTCAAACATGTCTTGCCGCTCGGTAGCATTGAGCAGGTAGAGCCGGTGAACACGGGGATAGGGATTATCGGGAAACTCACTGATGCGCTGTTGGGCCACGGAGAGCGCCAGATCAACCTTGCCCAGCTCGGTGTAAAACCGGCACAACTGGGCTAGGATGGCATCGCGCTCCATGCCTTTGAAAGCGAAGGTGGCACCGGAAAGCGCGTCAATACCTCCGTCCGGAAATCCGCCATAAAAATAAGCGCGGGCTTTGAGAAGAGTGGCCTGAGAGGTTTTGAATCCGTTGCGCTGGAGCACATCCACTGTCGTCGTGTAATCGCCTATGGCGTTTGAGGCGATCGCGACGTGCAGCACGAGGGCGTCGCGCACATAGGTGGACAGGCCTTCGCGCTTGAGCCACTCTTTGGCTGTCTGGGCGACCTCGCGATCGCGTTGGCTGCCTTCGAGCAGTTGGAAATATCTGGCCAGATAATCGCCGAGTGCCGGATCATCCATCTTCACAAAGCGGAGGCCGTAGGCGAGCGTGGTAATGGCCTCGTCCGTCTTCCCCAAATGGCCACTGAGCATTTCGGCAAAACACAGGCGCGCCTTGGCGCTGGCTGGATTGCACCGCACGGCGAGTTGGATGGCCTTGCCCGCGCCCTGGATGTCCTTTCTGGCAAGCGCAGCCTCAGCCACGGTGTAAAAGCTGTTGCCAAGGCGCACAAGGTGCTCGGCATAAATTTGCCGGGCGTATTGCGGATTGTCGTCGAGGTTGGCGAGTGTGAGGCGCACGAGTTGGCGCAACACGACATTCTCCAGCGACGCTACGCGCCCATACATGCGCCGGGTGTAGGCGGCGACTTCCTCGGCGCTGCCGTTGATGGGAAACTCGAGCAGGAAAATGACGTCCATCGCGTCGCTGCCTTTGATGGCCTGCTCCTGAGGCGACAGGCTTACAGGCTCTTGTTCTGCCACAGCGGGCTGCCTTTCGGATATCCGGGGCGAGGCGACTTCAGAGGGGGTTGGAGCCACCGGAGCTGTCTGCGCAAAGGAGACAAGGGGTGCTGCGGCGGCGATAAGAACGGATAAATGACGTTTCATGGTGATAAAGACGGGGTGTAACAAAACAAACTTCGCGCAGGTGCTCAACGCTCAAAATGCCGGTATCCGCGCAGCCGGGCGTCAATCGGGCTACCTGTCTTCACATCGAGCAAGCGCCCACCCGGCGACTCTTGCGCCGGGATGATATTGCCGATGCGGGTCAAGGCTTCGCCCGGAAACGCCTCATGCCAGGCGGCAAGCAGTGGAGCGACGAGCCGGGACTCCACGGCGACGAGCAATTCGTAATCTTCGCCATCATTCAAAGCGCGGCACAGCGCTTCGTCTGCATCGCCGGACATCTGCCGGGCAGCCGCCGAGACCGGAATACTCGCGGTATCAAGCAGGGCATCTGCCCCGGCGGGCAACATGGCGGGAATATCCTTCGCCAGCCCGTCTGAGATATCCATGCCGGCACGCACTTCCGGTCGGGCGGCGAGCCAACGCCCTTCTGCCAGGCGGGGTGTAAAGGCGTAGTGCTTCCCCGCCAGACTCCCACCCAACTCTCCGGTAACCAGTAGGGCATCGCCCACGAATGCGCCCTGGCGCAACAACGGTTTTTCCGCAAATCCGGTCAAAGAGAGTGTGGCGCAAAAAAAGCCTTCCGGTGCGGCGGCAATGTCTCCGCCAGCCAACTCCACGCCCCATGCGCGGCAACTCTCAGCGACGCCGTCGAAGAACTCTGCCATCCAGCCCACGGCAACATCCGGGCCGATTATCAGGCTCAAGACGGCGTCGGCAGGCGTGCCGCCCATCGCGGCGATATCGCTCAAATTGCGTTTGATGAGTTTGGCTCCCGCAGCGCGAGGTGTCACGGAATCGTCGAAATGACGCCCCCACAGGACGCTGTCTGTGGTGACCAGACGCGCTCCGGGCAAAGGCCGTGCGGGCAGCACCGCGCAATCGTCGCCGATACCACGCGGGGAAGGTGCCGTCACATCGCCAAGCCATTTGCGGATATGCTCTATTAAACCGCATTCTCCCAGGGCGGCGATGGATTGTGCGGCATCTGCGGTGAACGGGGGCATAGGGGAAAATGGTCAAACGAGCCGCAAAGAGAACGGCGAGGGTTGCCCCGTGTTGCGCCGGCGTATGGACTCGAGATACTCGTCGCGAAACTTCGGCACGGCAGATTGCACAGGCCAGGCCACCGCCTCGCCGTGTGCGCATATCGTGCGCCCGGCCACCTGGTCGGCGATGTCTTTGAGCAACGGCACATCGTCTTCGCGCCCGCCACCCGCCGCGATGCGCTTTGTAATGCGGGAGAGCCACAGCGAACCTTCCCGGCACGGTGTGCACTGCCCACAGCTTTCGTGAGCGTAAAAGGCATTCAGATTCGCCAGTGCCTGCACCATCTCCACAGAATCGTCCATCACGATGACGCCACCGGTGCCAAGCCCGGTGCCGCATGCGGCGATGGAGTTGGCATCGAGCGGGATGTCTTCCAGCGCCCAATCAAAAACGGAGCCATCGGCAAGTTTACCTTGAAAGCGCTCGCCGAACTTGAGGATTTTCGTCGAAGAGCCGCCGGGGATGATCGCCTTGAATTTGCGCCCGTCGAGCGGTCCGCCGCAAAGCCCGAAAAGCAGGTCGCCGAAGGTGGCCTTCCCGGCTTCGATTTCGTAAAGGCCGGGGCGCTTGACGAGGCCGCTCACACCCCAGATGTGCGTGCCGCTGTCCCCGGGGATGCCGATTTTGGCAAATTCCGCCCCGCCCATCTCGATGACGTGCCGGACTTGCGCCATCGTCTCGACGTTGTTGACGATGGTGGGGCAATTATAAAGGCCGAGGACGGCTGGGAAATAAGGCGGTTTGACGCGTGGGTAGCCGCGCTTGCCTTCGAGCGATTCGATGAGACCCGTCTCTTCGCCGCACACGTAGCAGCCGCCTCCGCGATGCACGACAATCTCCACGGAGTAAGTGGAGCCGAGGATATTCGCGCCGCAAAAATGATGTGCCTTGGCCTCGGCAATAGCGGCTTCGAGGAGTCTTGCACCGTGTTGGAATTCGCCCCGGATGTAGATGAACGCCTGCCGGGCCTGGATGGCATATGCCGTGATGAGTGCGCCCTCGATTATCTGATGCGGGTCGTGGTAAATGAGCTGCCGGTCTTTGAACGTGCCCGGCTCGGACTCATCGGCATTGACGACGAGATAGACAGGCTTGCCGGACTTGCGGTCGAGAAAAGACCATTTGACCCCGGCAGGGAAACCCGCACCACCGCGCCCGCGCAGTCCCGATGCTTTCACCTCTGCACAGACTTGTTCCGGTGGCATCGAAAAGGCTTTCTTCAACGCCACATAGCCGCCGTGCCGCAGGTAACAATCAATGCCGGTCGTGTAGTCCGGCTTGCCAATATTGGCGTAAAGTATGCGTCGCTCCCGGACTGGCATAAGGGTCTATTCAGTTTTGGCTCGCTGCCGGAGGCGCATCCACCTTTTCCAGAACTCTGGGCGTAAAGGAGCGCTTGTATTTGACGAGAAACGGCAACAGCCCCCTTTCGTGCAAATCGTCGAGAGGATACCCCTTGCCTACGATGTTGATGATTTCCTTGGCATTGCCGCCGTAGCCCAACAAATAGAGCGTTTTCATGTCCGCGAGGTAGAAAAGCTCCGCAGGCGCATTGGCATGGTTGATCTTGTAGAAATTGAGCGATTCTGCGTTCCAGCGTTCAATGACGCCGCCCCGCGTGAGCGCGCTGTGGTCAGTCTCAAATATCACACTCGCCGCAGCGCCGGCATCAGAGCTGTCGCGCACCCAAAAACCGACAACGGGGTCAACGGAGACGACTGCATCCGGTTTCTTATTACTGGCACAGCCCTGCCACATCGTAGCAGTGAGGAGAAGGAGGAAAATCGCAGTGAAGTTTTTCATATGGCGTGAGTGTGTTGTTCAGAAGAGAATCAGTTTTTCCAGCCGCGAACGAAACGGAAAATCCGCAGCAGCGCAAGGGAACTAATCCGCCTGCTTCATGAGGCATGCCTCGAGACACTGCAACCGTTTATCCGTTCCATCCCGGTGTGCCGGGCACAGGCGGTGCTTTGCCGTAAGCGGCATCGCCCAACGAGGCACGCACAGCGGCGGCAAGCTCCTCTGCCTTGTCCGGCGTGACACCCTCGTGCAACGCATGATCTACTTGGACAACAGGCCCGGTGCCACAGGAGGCGATACACTCCACAAATTCCAGTGAGATGTCCCCGTCGGCGCTTGTCCCGCCGCGTTGGCAGCCAAACGCTTTTTCCAGAGCCTCCATCGTGTGATAAGCACCACGCAATGCGCACGAGAGCGTGCGGCAGACGCGCACTTGACGGCGCCCTGCGGGCTGCTGGCGGAACATCGGGTAAAAGGTGACGACGCCGAGCACCTCGACCGGCGTAGTGCCAGTCTGCCCGGCAACCCACTGGATGCCCTCGTCGCTAATCCAGCCAAACGTCTCCTGCACGAGATGAAGGAGCGGCAGCACGGCGCTGCGCTTCTCAGGATAGCGGGCGATGATCTCAGAGGCTTTGTCGTCGAGTGCCCCGGATGCGAGTGCGGAAGACATGTTGGAAACGGTGAAATTCTGGCGCGGCGTCAATTTGGAAATCGTCCTTATTTCTGACTGCTGCCATGCCGCCAACGCTGAAGTTTCCGACGATAAACGCAAGTGATGTTTTGTTTGCGTATTTTGAGGCACAGCAGGGATTGGCAAGGTTCGTGCATGACGGTTATCGTGCTAAGAAAACATACGCATTGGGTAGTGTTTTATTTCTGTTTACTGGCGGGAGTGCTCATTTTTGAGCACCCGCTTTACGCACAAGCCCCTACTTTGCGTGAAGCGCTGGCGGAAGTGCTTCCCAGCGACACTACGGCACATGACCGGTTTTTCAATCAACTCGCCGCCGCGGAAAAGTTCGACGATACCACACGCAACCTCCTTATCCTCTGGCGCAACGAAGAATTAATGCTCTATACCGATGCCGCCGGAAAAGCGATCCCTGTGTCCATTGATACGCCTGACGCCAATGGCAAAAGCCACCTCTTTTCCGTCGCTACTGGGCAGGCACTCAACGATGCCGCGGGTGCGCCCGTGCTGGCAGAAGCCTCTGCACTCACCCCCATTGACAGTGACGCCACACTGCGCAAAAAAATACAGCGCGCAATGGACCTTGCGGACATCTCCAGCGCGAATCCGGACACACGCAAACTCGCCGCACGTAAATTGGGCACATCGCAACGCAAGGAAAACCTGTCGCTCCTTGAGGCTCGCTTACTTAAAGAATCCGATAAATCGGTCAGAAAATCGCTGGCCGAGGCATGTGCGCTCATCCGGTTGACAGACTTTTCCTCCCCTAAAACACAAATCGCCGCCGCCAACGAACTTGCCGAATTGGACTGCCTGGGCGCTACGGAGGCTTTGCGCGCACTGGCCGCCAACGACCAGATGGATATCAGCGTGCGAAAAGCCGCCGCAAAAGCCCAAAAATCCATCCGCGACTACAAGGATCTGGTGAACTTTTTCGGCACAATTTTCCGCGGCACCAGCTTAGGCTCGATCTTACTTGTCGCCGCACTTGGGCTGGCGGTGACGTTTGGACTGATGGGCATTATAAATATGGCCCACGGCGAAATGATCACCGTGGGCGCTTACGCTGCCTATGTCGTCGAAAACATTTTCCGCAACGGGCTGGCCCTCTCACCGCTAGGCATACCGATAAGCATACCGGGGATGCACGCTGGCGAGGGCCTTTTCCAGTGGTATTTCGCAGTGGCCATCCCGGTGTCGTTTTGCGCGGCGGCACTGGCAGGCCTCATCATTGAGCGTCTGGTGATTTGCCACCTTTACCAGCGCGCCTTGGAGTCGCTGCTGGCGACATGGGGCATATCGCTCGTCTTGCAACAGTTGTTCCGGGTCGTCTTCGGCGCAAACAACGTGCAGGTCAACTCACCTTCATGGCTCATGGGGAACTTCACCGTGAGCGATGTGACTCTGGGCTACAACCGGCTTTTTGTCATCGCCTTTGCCGTGCTCATCGTAGTGGGGACATGGCTCCTCCTTTCCAAGACACGGCTGGGGCTGCTGATACGTTCCGTGACTCAAGACCGGGATATGGCAGCGTGCATGGGAGTGCCCACGCGCCGTGTGAATATGCTGACGTTTGCCTTCGGCTCCGGGTTGGCAGGGCTGGCAGGCGCCTTCCTCTCGCAAATCGGTAACGTAGGTCCCGGCCTGGGGCAAAACTTCATCGTGGACAACTTCATGACCGTGGTCGTGGGCGGCGTAGGCAGCATTGTGGGCACCGTCATCTCGGCCTTGAGCATCGGGATATCGGACCAAGTGCTGCAACAGATACTGGAGTCCCCCGTGCTGGGCAAGATCATGGTGCTCATCGCCATCATCCTGTTTCTGCAATGGAAGCCAAGCGGCCTCTTCCCCACGCGCTCCCGCAGCCTCGATTCCTGAAATCACTCTTCGGACAAAACAACAACAACGTCACCTCATAAGCACTTTCTCATGTCCGCCACCTTTCGCAAAACGGAAATCATCCTTCTGGGCATCCTCGCCTTTATCGCGCTCGTGCTCCTGCCTGCGCTCAACGCATGGACTCCGCCGGAAAGTTTTTTCCACATCAGCAACTTTACCATCAATCTTTACGGCAAATACCTCAGCTACGCCGTGCTCGCCATCAGCGTGGATCTGCTCTGGGGCTTCACCGGATTGTTGAGCCTCGGCCAATGCCTCTTCTTCTCACTCGGTGGCTACGCATTCGGAATGTATCTTGCACTCAAGGTCGGCAAACTCGGCCAATACAAGCAAGACCTGCCCGACTTCATGGTCTTCCTCGGCTACAAGGAGCTTCCCGCACACTGGGAGCCGTTCCGCCATTTCTGGTTTGCCGCAAGCGCTTCCGCTCTCGTGCCGGCGCTTGTGGCACTGGCCTTCGGTTACCTCGCGTTCCGCGCCAAGATACGCGGGGTGTATTTTTCCATTCTCACGCAGGCACTCACCTATGCGGGATGCCTCATGTTTTTCCAAAACAGCTTCATGTTCGGCGGCAACAACGGCCTCACGGACTTCAAATTCGTCCTCGGGCACGACATCCGCAACGCCGCAACGCAACGCGGCCTCTACATCGCGACGGGTGCCCTGCTCTTCCTCACCTACATCTTCTGCCGCTGGCTCACGCAGTCGAAATTCGGAAAAATACAACGCGCCGTGCGCGACAGTGAAAACCGTGTCCTTTTTTCCGGCTACGCCGCGCCAAATTACAAACTCTTCGTCTTCGTCATCGCCGCCGCTATCGCCGGGCTGGCCGGCGCACTCTATGTGCCCCAAGTCGGCATTATCAATCCAAGCGAAATGGCCACCGACAAATCCCTCGAAGCCATCGTCTGGGTGGCCGTAGGCGGGCGCGGCACACTAGTCGGCCCCGTCGTAGGCGCATTTGCCGTCAACGCGCTGAAAAGCTGGGCTACCCGGGCTTTTCCCGACTTGTGGCTAATCATCCTCGGCGGCATGTTTACGCTCGTCGTCCTCTTCATGCCCAAGGGACTCGTCGGCCTGCCCGGGCAACTTTACTCCCTCTGGCAAAAAATCTCCCGCCGCCGCACCAACGCTCCGCCAGACGGCGACACCTCTTTCCCAGAAGCCCCCTCCGACCACCAAAACCCGAACCCCGAATCCTGAACACTTTCCGCCATGCCAAAAGATTTCATACTCTCCGCTGAAGGCGTCACCAAAAGTTTTGACGGTTTCAAGGCCATAGACGACCTGAGCTTCTACCTTGATGAAGGCGAATTGCGCACGATCATCGGCCCCAACGGTGCAGGCAAAAGCACCTTCCTCGACCTCATCACCGGCAAAACACGCCCTGATATAGGTAAGATCGAATTTAAAGGCACACCCATCACAAAACGCAGTGAATACCAGATCTACCGCATGGGCATAGGGCGCAAATTCCAAACGCCCAGCGTGTTTGCCAACCATACCGTCTATGACAATATCCTACTCGGGCTGGAAGGTCGGCGAGGCGTCTGGAGCACTCTTCTCTTCGGGCGCACCTCCACAGAACAGCGCGACCGTATTTACGACATTCTAAAAACCATCAACCTCGCACACAAAGCCAACGAACAGGCAGGCACTCTCGCTTACGGCCAAAAACAATGGCTGGAAATCGGAATGTTGCTCGCCCAAAACCCGCAACTGCTCCTCATTGACGAACCCGCCGCAGGCATGACAGACGAAGAGACCGTCAAAACAGGGGAACTCATCCTGAGCCTCGCGGGGAAACACACTATAATCGTAATCGAGCACGACATGGTCTTCGTGCGCCAGCTTAACAGCAAAGTCACCGTCCTGCACCAAGGGCACGTCCTGCGCGAAGGCACCCTTGACGAAGTCCGCAATGACGAACGCGTCATCGAAGTCTATCTGGGCCGCAAAAAGAACGTCTGACACCTCAACACACCATGCTGACTATCGAACAACTCAATGTCGCCCTCGGCGGTTCTCGCATCCTGCGCGATGTAAGCCTGCATCTACCCGCCCACCGCGTCTTCTGTCTCATGGGGCGAAACGGTGTGGGTAAGACCACCCTCCTCAAAAGTATCATGGGGCTCTACGCACCGCGCCACGGGCGCATCCTCTTCGACGGGCGCGACCTCACACACGCTGCCCCCGAGACGCGGGCCAATGCCGGATTGGGCTATGTCCCGCAGGGGCGCGGCATATTCCCGCATCTGACTGTCGAGGAGAACTTGCGCATTGGGGCCATCGCCCAAGGGCGTCGCATCAAGGAGACCCTCGAACGCGTCTTTACGCTTTTCCCCGTGCTAAAGGATTTTCTGCCTCGAAAAGGCGGCATGCTGTCAGGCGGACAGCAACAGCAACTGGCAATAGGCCGGGCTTTATTGACGGAACCAAAGCTGCTCATTTTGGACGAACCGACGGAAGGCATCCAACCCAACATCATAGACCAGATAGGCGAAACGATAAAGTTACTGCGCAAAGACGGTATCACGGTGTTGCTCGTGGAACAGTATTTGGATTTTTGCAAAGAACTTGCGGATGATTTTGCGATACTGGATCGCGGCAGCGTGGTCGCAACCGGCACCATCGCCGAGCTGACCGATACGGTCGTCAAAAGCCACCTGACGGTGTGAGAGCCTGCTCACAATTAAAAAAAACACCCCGCTCCGTGTATAGGGAACGCCAACACTAGGTCACCTTGCCGACGAGGGAAAAGCAGATCTCGAACCCATTCGCTAAGAGCTTATCCCTTTTGCGCAAGGCAAGCGGGCATCACCCTTCGCCTTCGCCACCGCCGACAGCAAAAGTGACATAATCTATTGCTTTAGCCTTGGCCAATGTGTCCAACACCAACGCAATGCGATCATAAGTCGCCAACTCGTCCGCCTCGACAGTCACCAACAGCTTTGTGCCCGCGATACTGGCGTTTTGCTTTAACTGCCCGACTTGCAAGAGCAGTTCCGGCAACTCCTTGGAGGTAGGGCCGTCCACGTTACTATCGTTGATAGCCACCTGCCCCAGTTCGTTGATCGAGATGGTCAACTCGTCCGGAGTTTCCATTACGACCTCCGGCGGTGGGTCTTCGCCGGGAAGTTTAATTTTCAATTCATATTCCACCTTCACGGCACCGGCCATAACCATGAAAAAAAGCATGATGACGAAAACGACGTCAATCATCGGTGCGATTTGAAATCCGAGGTCTGCGCCTCTTTGATTGTCTTGGGCTTTCATGGTGTATTATTCTTCTTTGTTGGTGCCCGAAAAGGCGATGTTGTCTATACCTGCTTCGGCTCCCCACTGGAGTGCCTTTTGCAGGGATTTGGCTGTTACCCGCTTGTCCACACGAAGCAAGAGGCGGAACTTATCGTTGTGCTCTTTTCGCTTTTTCAACACTTCGACGATCGGCTCCCTGCTCCCCTCTACGATGGGCGCTTCGGTATCCGCATCCAGAATAACTTTGTCATCCAGCTTGAATCGCGGCGTTTTTGTCGCTTCGACCCAACTAATATTCACAAGAGCTGCCGCCGCTTTGTCGTCTCGCTTGGCACCGTTTTTAGCGAGCGGAAGCTTGATATCGTTATCCACCTTCAAGACCTGCGCCGAAGTGATGCTCATAAAGAAAATGAGCAAGACGAGCAGCACATCAATCATTGGCGCAACTTGAAATTCCGGTTCGCCGTCTCCTCCTCCTCCTCCGCCTCCCATGGTGTTCCTTCGGTTAAGTGTTTAGTGTGTGGGTGGTATGTGCAGGCGGTTTCAGGCTGTGGCCTCGGTGGAGAGCGTTCCCTGCCCGTTGGCATCCGGGGCGACCCAATTGGGCTGGGAAGCGTAAACTTCCTCTTCGCCGAGTTGGACGCCGTCAAAGGACTCGTAGGGCATCTTGCGGAAAAGTCCGGCAGCGGTGCTCTGGATGTCGTGCAAAATCACCGTAATGCGATTGCGCAAGACGTAATAGAGCACGAAGGCCGGGATGGCGAGCAGAAGGCCCATCGCCGTGGCGACGAGCACTTCGCCGATAGCGGCGGAAAGTTTGGAGGGGTCGCCGACACCGGAAGACCCGAGTGTGGCGAAGGCGCTCATCATGCCGAACACCGTGCCGCAAAGACCAACCATCGGCGCGCAAACACCGATAACGGAAAGGTAAGAGACCCGCCCCATGAAGGTGCCGTTGATACGGGTGATCTCGTTGAACATAGCTTCCTCCGTCATCCCTTTGCCGTCTGGAAGAAAGGTGACGCCCGCCCTCACGACATCGCACAGGGGCGAGGGATTGGCTTTGCCGAATGTGTAGGCAGCGACGTAATCGCCTTGCTTGAACAGATCGCGCAACTGGGCGATATGGGCTTGGGGCAAGGCGCGGGAACGCGTGGTCTTGAGCACGCCGTCAACGCCGAACCACACCATAAGCACGGAGCCTGCGATGAGACAAAAAAGGACGACGGGATGGACGTGTTTGATTTTTTCTATCAGCCTTTCTTCGACGACCTTCGGCGCTTCAGGGGCCGCAGGCGCTCCCGAAGCGGCCCCGGCGGGCGCAGTTTGGGCGCTGACAGTCAGCGGCAAGGCGGCAAACACAGCGACGCCGACAATGGCGGCTGCAATGGCGATTTTACGGAGGATTTGGGATACCATGGTGTGAGGAGTCAGGATTGGTTATTTATACGTGTTGTGAAAAGGAAACAGCGGAAACGGCGATGCTTTAAAGTTGAAAATCTGTATTACGTGTTGGGACAATGTGGGAAATCTGCCCGTGCGGGAACAAAAAAATGTGAAGCTCACGCGCCCGGAATTACGGGCGGTGCAGCAGCATCCCCGGCTGTCGGTGGTGTGCCAGCGGGTGGTGAAGCCGCAGGAGTGGCAGGAGCGGCGGCTCCCTCAGTCGGCGCAGCGGGAGCGGCACCTTCGGCGGGTGGCTCTTCCACGGCACCTTCGCCAACCTTTGTGGCAGCCTCTGCAACCTCAGCTTCCTTCTTGGCTGCGACTTCGCGCTCGTCTTTCGGCAACATGCCTTTGGCGATTTCCGCTTCTTTGGAAAGCGGGTATTCGGCGATGATATCGCTCAGGTAATTGTTGGCGACGACATCAAGTTGGAGCGCCTTGTTGGCGGGTGTGCTCATGCCGCGAAACGCTTTGGCAGCACCAAGCTTTGCCGCAGCAATGTATTTAGTTTGACTGCCGTAAAATACGGGGACGCTCAAATAAGCGTTCATGGCTTGTTCGAAATTTCGAAGCTGGAGAAGTGCACCGCCTTTGATGAGATAAAGATTGGCACAAAGTTCGAGATCCACGGATTCGTCTATGAATTTGACAACCTCGGAGAGCGCGAGATTGGCATTACCCTTGCGGAGGGTCTGCTCCAGTTTTGCCAATTTGATGCGGTTGTCCAAACCAGGAATAGCGCTGCTATCCAAGCCTTCGAGTTCGGCAATAAACTGGGAAATGACGAGGTCGTTTTTGAGAAGGACAAGGGCATCCAGACGAATACTGGCGGCATCGAGCCAAAGCGAACCGGGAACTTTTTTCAGCGGGGCAAATCTCTGGACGATGGGTTCGATGGCGGCGAGGGCTTTGTTGGCATCTCCGCGGGCGATTTCGTCTTCGGCATCGGCGAGCGCCTTGGGGCGGACGGCTTTGGGCCAGTCTATGCGTGTGACTTCAGCAAACTTTTTGGTGATGACGATAGTGCTCCGCCCGACTTGCTGGGTGAGGACGATCTCATTGCCGCGGATGGTGCCCTTGAGCGGGTTCGGCGCGACTTTGCTAAAGGGGTCGTTAATTTCCCATACTTTGCCGTCGGCGAATTGAAAAGACTGCGCGTTTGCAGAAGCTGCGCCCGCTGAAAACACGGCGAAGGCGAAGAGTGTATTGCGGATGGTGCGGGAGAATTTCATTTGCTGTCGGGAGCGGGTGCCGGAGCTGCGCTGGTTACTACAGTGGGTTCCGTGGGTTCGGTTTCTTTGGGAGGAGGTGGTGGAAGGGTGCTCTGGAGTTGCCTCGCCTGAGCGGCCACAGGTTCTGAAGCAGCAGGATTACCCTCCTTGAGCATATCAGCCAAGGTCTCGTAAGCGGCGACTTTGTCTCCTTTTTGGATGAAAATATCGGCGACGCGCAGGTAGGCGTTGGCGGTAATGTAACCGAATTTGCGCCAAGTGAGGAAGCACCGGCGGTAGTAATTGATAGCCGTGTTTGGATTCCGGCGTTTTTCTTCGATCTGCCCGAGATAAAAAAGTGCCCATGCGACATAGTCGGTCCCTTTGTAGGCTTTGGCATTGGTGACTATATCGTTGAATACCTTGGAGGCGGCAACGAGATCTCCGGTTTCGACGAGAGCATGCGCATAACCAAGGAGAATTTCCTTTTCCTTGTTATACATGACGTCGGCGTCCACAGCTTCTTTGAAGGTGAGGAGCGCATCTTTGGCTTTGCCTTGCTTCAGGAAGATTTCCCCTTTGACATAGCTGGCGTAGTCGGAGAAGTCGGAACTGCGGAAGTGTTCAAGCACGTATTCGGAATACTCAAGCGCCTTGACATAGTCCTTCTTGAGGAAGAGGTATTCGGCACAAATGGAGAGGAGCGTGGAACTGAGTTCGTCTATTTTGAAAATGCCGACGATTTTGTTGAGGTTGTTCGTGCGGATGTCTTCAAACTTCTGCGAGAGTTCGGTGTTACGGGAGCGCTTAGCATAGTAGGCCATGCGCCCCATCATCTCTGCGCGGGCATAGTAGCCACGGGCCTGAGCGACGAGTGTGCCTTCGCCCT
>JAITXH010000111.1 GCA_031284845.1 Puniceicoccales bacterium
GGCCGCACCGGACTGTGGTGGAAATACGTTGGGCTGAACGGCAAGGTCATCGGCAACGACACCTTTGGGTTGAGTGCCCCCGGAGCCATCGCCTTCCGAGAAACCGGCATCACAAAAGATGCCCTTGTCGCGGCAGTGAAATCGCTTGCGTAAGCTCACGCAGTCGGCGCTCGCGCCTAAAAGTGGAAGCGGCGTCTCGCCGCTTGCGTAAGCCCAAGTCACGCTCTGTCGAGAGCCGACAGGCGCGACAGGGCAGGGGACGGGAAATTCCCGCGCCGCATTCTTTTCGGCCTGAAAAGGATTGCGGCGTTTTCGTTTGCGCTTTTCGTCACGCCCCTCAATCGCCGACATGCACTTACTCGACCGCTACATATTTCGCGAATGGCTGAAAATATTTGCCATGACGATTTCCGCTCTGGTCGGGTTGATGCTTATCGGACGCATATTTGACGACATGCCCCACTTCATCCGCTGGGATGTGCCCGGGCTGGTTGCGTTGCGCTATTTCGCCCTCCAAGTGCCGTCTTACCTGCCGATGGTTATCCCCGTTGCCCTGTTGATATCTGTGTTGTTCATCCTCGGCTTTTTCCACCGCAATCAGGAGTTGACCGCTATGCGGGCCACGGGGTTGAGCATTTTCAGGATTACGCGGGTGCTTTGGTTGTCCGGTGCCGCCCTCTCGATTCTTCTCTTCTCGCTTAACGGCACCATTGTGCCGTGGGCGACAGAGCGGGCGCGGATGATTTACGAAGCCGGCGAGTTCGAGTTTGTCGCCCGCAAGCCCACCGACAATGAGAAGATGCCCGGGCAGATGTCGCTCTTCTACGCTGGTGCCAGCGTGCGGCGCACATGGACAATCAACCGTTTCAGCGGTTACACCGGGCGCGGGATCGGCGTGAGCATTTATCAGGACGACGAGCAGGGGCGTCCGGTCAAAGCATGGCTGGCCCATTTCGGTTATTACGATGCCCGCCTCGGGCATTGGGTGCTGGAAGACGGGCGCGAATTGATTTACGATCCCGAGAAGAACCAGCTTTTGAGAGAGCCGCCCTTCAAGAGGCTCGAATTGAAAGAGCTTACCGAGCAGCCGCGCCTCATGCTCGCATTAAATAAGAAACCGCACCACCTTTCCATCAATGAAATCAAGGGCGTGCTGGAGATGTCCGGCGGGGGCAAGACGCCGCGCATGGCCGCCTATGCCGTGCAGTATCACTATGTGCTGGCGAGTCCATTTTGCTGCCTGATTGTCATCGGGCTGGCCTTGCCGTTTGCCGTAGCCGGCGTGCGCGTCAACCCAATGGTGGGTGTGTCCAAGTCGCTCGTGCTCTTCGCCGCCTATTACCTGCTCACCAACCTCTGCTTCCTGCTGGGGTCGCAGCAATACTTTCCACCTGTGATTGCCGCATGGCTGCCTAATCTGTTCATGTTCGCTCTGGCGGCGTGGCTTTGCAGGCGCGTTAACTGAAACCATCCGTCACCGGGCTAAAACTTCATGAAAACCATCCGACTCAAATCTTCCCGTCCGTGCCGAGTGCTCGAGGGACACCCATGGGCATTCGCCGGGGAAATCGCACGAAACGGCGCAACAATAGACGATGGCGAAGGAGTCGAGTTGCTCGATCCGCGCGGACGTTCGCTCGGCAGCGGCATTTGGAGCAACCGTTCGCAAATCGCGTGGCGGCGCTACGCCCGCACACCACGTCCGTTCGATGCCGCATTCTTCGATGAAGCGCTTTCAGGTGCCCTGGCGCGGCGTCCCAAGGGCAATTACCGCCGGCTGGTCTGGTCGGAGGCCGATCACCTGCCGGGGCTTGTCGTGGACCAGTTTGACCGGGTGCTCGTCGTCCAGGCGTTGACCGCTGGTGCCGACCGCGCCTTGCCGGAGCTTACCGCGTGGTTGAAGAAACACCTCGAACCGGCGGAAATTATTTTTCGCAACGATGTCACTTCGCGCCAATACGACGGCTTGCCGTTGGAGGTGCGCACGGCGAGCGGAGCGCCGCTCTCTCCGGCTTGGTTTCGCATCGAAGGCGTGGAGTATTTCCTCGACCTGACCGGAGGCCAGAAGACGGGTTTTTATCTCGACCAACGCGAACAACACCTGCGCGTGGCTTCGTTTGCCCGCGGTCGCCGCGTGCTGGATGGCTTTTGCAACCAAGGCGGGTTCGCCTTGCAAGCCGCACGCGCCGGAGCTTCCTCCGTGCTCGGTGTGGATTCTTCCCCGGAATGCGTGCAAGCCGCCATCCGCAATGCGGCGCGCAACGGCTTGTCTGCGGACTTTTTGCAGGCGAACATGTTTGATTGGTTCACGGATAACCGCAGCGGCACACCCTTCGATCTCATCGTGCTGGATCCCCCGCCATTTGCCCGGAGCAAAGAGGCCATGGAAGGGGCTTTGCGCGGATACAAGGAGTTGAACTTGCGGGCACTTCGTCTGCTCGCACCCGGCGGGATACTGGCGACTTACTCGTGCTCACAACGCGTGGGCACTACCGATTTTCTTGCCATGCTCGCCGACGCCGCAGCGGATGCGCGTTGCACCGCACGCGTGCTGGAGATCACCGGACAACCCGCCGATCACCCGGTGCTGTTGAATTTCCCGGAGAGCCACTACCTGAAAGGTGCCATACTCCAAGTCGAATAAAGCCGACATGCGAGACGCTTGTGCTCGCCGTCGGCTCTCTTCTTGATGCCCGATCCCGGGCATCAGGGCGGACAGGTCAAAGGCCTGTCCGAAACGTTACCTGCTAAATCAGGCCTTGGTGACAAGCCCGGCCTTGAGTGCCTTGACGGACACCCACTGGCGCTTGATTTGACCGGAAGGCAACTTGATCCGAATGTGTTGCAAGTTAGGTCTGAACACACGTTTGGTTTGTTTCACGAGCTGGAGGCCGATCCCTCCGCTTTTCTTGCTCTGACCTTTGTGAATGATGCTGCGGCCCTTGACGGGGCGTTTACCGGTAATGACGCAAATGCGGGACATGTCTGAAGAAGTTGTTGGTTCTGTTAAAAAGGGGGGCGACGGTATGGGTGCTTCTTCTTTTGACAAGTCTTTTTTTGTGTCAGAGGTCACACGGACTCCGTTTTTGGAATTAAAAATGAAAAATTAAAAATGAAAAATTTTGATTACCGCGTTACGCGCAGTTCCAAAACAACGGAGTCGGGACGACTCCTGATACACGCGGGACGCGTGTGCTCCCCGATTCGACTTTTAACGAAGTCGGGCCTTCAGCCCTCAATGCGGGTCCCGAAGAAAGCGGCGAGACGCCGCTTCCACTTATCGCTTCGTGGGACGACTTTCCTCTCAAAACCGCGAGGAGCCTAATTATCTTCCTGTTTTGGGATAAGAAAAAATTCGTGAAATTCGTGGATGAAACCGAAAACGCAGACTCGCAGATGGCGGAGAAACACAATCCCTGAAAATTCAAATGCCCGGAGTTGTGGCTTGGGCGGTGGCGGGGGTTAATTCCGGCTTTTTTTATTTCCTATTTCTAAATTCTCTCTTCTTATACGCGCCATGCCCCCCGACAAGCTCATCAGTCGAATTAAAGCCGTCCTTAACGGAGACACCGGGCATTTTGAGATACAGAGTCTCGCGCTGGAGTATGCCGATTTGGTGATGCGTGTGCGCGACCGCCTCGACCAATGTGTTACGCTCATCCATGCCGACAACGACTATGCGGCTTTGCAGGTCGCGGAATCTCCGCCGCCATTGCTCGATCTGGCGGCACAGCTTGCGTTTGCCGAGTCTCCGGAATGGATTGCGCTTTGCCGCGGACGCAATGTCCCCTGGCCTCCGGCACTGGACCAGCGCAACATTGATATCGTGAGCGGTCTCTATGGGAGGCAGATCAGCGAATCCCATCCACTTTACCGGGACTACCGGCAGGCTATCCGGGAACGCGACGAGTTGCGGGCGATGGCGATATTGACGTCCATCGTGCGCATTAATCCCGAAGATCGCAATGCGCGGAGCGAGCTTGCGCGGCTTGGCGAAAAAGCGCGTGAGGCTTATTTGAAGCGTCTGGAGGCGTTTCTCGCAGCGGGCGATATTGCGGCGGCGTTTGATTTGGCGGATGCTCTGGACAACCTCCACATGCCGGCTCTGGCGGGTGCTTCGGTGCTCCAGCGCGTCCATGCATTGCGTGAGGCAATGGAGCGCGAGAACGCTTTGCGCGAGACAGATGAGGCATTGCCCCGGCTCGCGCGATTGCACGAGAACGGAGACTGGCGGGCGGCTATTCCCGTGATCGGGCGCTGCCGTTCTTTTGAGCGGCACTTGGGCCTGGAATTTAGCGTGGACGCGCATGCGCAGCTCGATGCTATGGAGGCGTGGGCGGGGGAACGGCAGGAGGCGCATGATCGCTATGTGGCCCGGCAGGAAGCTATACGGCAGAGCAACCAGTCACTGCGCACGCTTTCCGCTACGCGCCCGGATGTGCGGGCGGACAGCAACGGGCTAAGGCAATACGTGCAACGTTTCCAGCAGGCTGTCAGCACGGCGTCTGCGTTGAGCACCTCGGTTGCCGCGTCGTATGCCCCCGATGCTCACGATGTGGAAGCGGGCTTGCGGGAGATCGCGGTGGACGAAGTGTCGCTGGCTGCGGTGAAAAAGCTCCAACACCATTTCTCGGTGCGCATTCAGCGGCGTGCCAGTGTGTTTGTATTTTGTATCGCCGGTGCGTTTGCGCTGGTCGTTTTTGCCGGATTTTCGGTCCACCGCTACCATGCGGACAAGCGGGCGCGCGTGGAAGCGTTCGGGCGCATGGGGTCGTTTGCCGAGGCTAACCGTTTGCAGGATGCCGAAGAATTTCTTGCTGCGGTAAAATCCCGCTGGAACGGCTCCAGTGCGGCGTATGACGATGCCCACAGAAAGCTGCAGGAGTGGGTGTCTGAGCGGAGAATCCTCGTCAATGCCATCTTGGATGATGCCGCGCTGCTCGTCTCTCTCCCCGCCGATACCAATGATCCGGGTGCGCTTGAAAAAGGATTTGCGACTGTGGTGAAGCACCGGGCAGAGCTTGGGGAACTTCCACTCGACATGCGCGAGGTGGCCAGTGCGAAACTCCGCGCTGCTGAATTGCATCTGAACACGGTGCGCGAAGTGCTCGTTGCTGCGCTCTTGCCGCCTTTTGCCGGGAGGCTCGACGAGGTAGAGCGGCAAGTGGCCGTTGCCGCGGCCATTTCCTCCTCTGCGGGGAGGACTGCGGCGCTGGAGGCATTGCAGCCCGAGATCGCGCAGTTGGAGGCAGACGGAAAGCGGATTCAGTTTCTATTTACCGAGGAATTGGCCGGGCGCTGGAATGCGGTGACTGCGGGCGCAGCCAAGACGCGCCTGGCGGCGCAGCAGACCGCCGAAGTGGAGCTGGTGCTCGCCGGTGCGGGCACCTTGGACAAGTATTTTGAGGGGATAAAGGGCGCTGCTTTGCAGAACGAGGCTTTTACCCTTATCCAGAACAATGAGGGCGTGTTGCGCAATCCGGCTGAAAAGCTTTTTACTCCGGTCGCGTTCCGGCTCTGGCAGGTGGCCAGCGCTCGTCCGTCCGATATGTCGCAGCCGTTTCTCCCTGCGCAAATCCAACCCGGCGAAGCTGTGGACGCAGCCAAGCTTGCGCAGAACAAAACCTTTGAGCGGCTCTACAGTTACACTTTGCGCAAATACCCGGAAAGCGCCTCCACGCCGGATACTCCGGTATTCTCTGTCGGGTCGGTGCGCGTCGAGCGCCTGCCCATTGGCGATGGCTACGAGGAGCGGCAAACGGCGGACATTCTCAAGGCGGATGGCACCGTTGAGCGCAAGGAATTCCGCCTGCGTCGCTTTGGGCGGCCCGGAGTGCGCGGCGAAGCGCTCTCCGGTGGCGTGCCCACTCCGGAAAGTCTCTTTTTCAACCAGTTCAGCCGTTTCTATGACCCTGTTTCCGGGCGCATCACGGAGCCATTGTTGAATACCCTCGACCGTATGCGTGCGGCCAAGGGTGTCTCGCCCTTGCTCAAGGCTTATCTTCAACAGGAGATATTGAAGGTCGCCGAGTCGCGTCCTGCCGAGTGGGGCGTGCTTTTCTCGCCGTCCGCCCGTGCGGATGCCGTCACTCTTCAGCATGTCACGCAGGGCGCTGTGGCTATGCACGACTGGATGAATCCGGAGCGCTGGGCGGATCGCCTCCCGGCATTGCAGCGGCACTATGCGCAACCGCAGAGCGCCTACTATACGGAAGCGCTCGCCTGGCTCCGCGTTTTCCAGCGTCTCGCCAAGCCGGGGTTTGTCTATATCGGGCATGTGACTTCGGGGCACCAACTCCGCGTCGTGGTGCACACCCGGTTTGAAGGGTTGCTTGCGGGGCTGGCGCCGGACGGGCAGCTTGTCGCGTATTCATGCCAGGAGATTCTCGCGCCTGCTGTTGCTGCCGATGGCGACAATGTCTTGCTGGAGTTGCGCAATCCCAAGGCATTTGCAGAGCACACGCCTGTGCTCATGTTGAGTGTGTTGCCGGCGCAAGCCGCTACGCAGGCACGTTTCCCCGCTGATGCGCATGCGCCGGCAGAAGGTTGGGACCGTTTTGTTATTCAGGAGAGGAGCGAAACTCCGCCGCCACTCGTAAATTCTCCACCATGAGGACAGCCACTTTCTAAAGATGTCAGACTCGCAAAAAAATCTCCACATACAATGGAAAGGCCGCACCACCGGCCCTTATTCGCGTGATGAATTGGATGACATGCTCAAGCGTGGTGAGATAAGCCTGCTCCATCGCGTGGAAGACAATGGGCGGTGGCAAAGCGTGGGCGAGTATATCGAGAGGAATGTATTGCGGATCCGTGCGTTGGATGAACCGAGGGAGGTGTTCCCAGTCGAAAGAAAAATTCTGCCAGGGCAGGAAAGCTCAAAAGAGCCGCCCCGCCACGAAAAGGGCGGCATGAGCTTGGACCAGCAGGTTTTCTGGGGCTACATCTTGTGCGGGGCGGCGTTTGTGCTGCCGGTGCTCGCGACGATTCCGGCGCTTTGGCTGGCCTTTCAGACGCAGACATGCGGCGCAAAAGAACCGGCCCGTCTGCAATTCATTTTATGTATGGCCTTCACTATGTTGGGGACGCTGTTTTGGGTGTTGTTCCTGATGTCCACTTACAAGTAAAACGGGGCGTCTGCCGTCGGAGGGTGCCTGTGCAGGATGCGTCCCAGCCCGCTTTGTCTGCTATGCGCGTTTAGGAAGGTGCGAAGCGCACTTTGCCGCTGCTGGCGACTTCGCCGGAGCGGCTGTAAGTGAAGTGCAGCAAGCTGGTCGCCGCATCCCAGCGCAGCGCCAGATCAACGCGGTCGCCGGGGCAAAGCGGGTTGCGGAATTTTATCATCTCGATGCGCCGGAACAGGAGGCCCGGTGCGGGCATTTCCGCCGCATACTGTATAGCCCAGTGCAGTTGGGTGACGCCGGGCAAAATGGGCCGGTTGTCAAAATGGCCTTTGAACCAAAGTAATTCCGGCTGAAGGTCAAAGCGCAGTGTGATGCTGTCGCCGTTGCGCTCGCGGAGAAGTTCTTGTGGGAGCACCGGGGCAAACAGATACTGCATCTGCGCGGCGTCCCGTTTGCCCTGCGTATTTTCAGGGATGCGTGCCACGAGCTTGAATTGCCGCGGGATAGCCACCGGCTCAAGCACGGGGCGCAGGCGTTGCCGCAATTCCACGAGGAAACGCCCGTGCCCGATTGCGGCGTAGTGCTTCAACCCGGCTTCGTCGGGCACGAGGACGGCACCGAGAAAGGTGCGTGTCCCGGCGGCGTTTTTCAGGGGAACTACGGCGGCATCGGTTATGCCCTCCAGCGCACGCAGCCGCGCCTCGACATCGGGGAGGGCGATGCGCTTTTCTTCGATTTTCAAAATGCGATCCAGACGGCCCAGCAATTCAAAGGCCCCATCGGGAGCAGGGCTGACTTGGTCGTCGGTGACGAGCAGAGGGGCCTCGTCGGGGAGGAAGGGGGAGCGCAGGGAGAGACGCCCGTCACTGTCGGCTTCCCAGCGGACGCCCGGGAGCGGATGCCAGAAGCGCCGCTCCAGAGCGGTGTCGCGCCAGGCGATGGCTCCGGCTTCAGTGCTGCCGTAAATTTCAAACGGGGCGATGCCCAGACGGTCTGCGGCGCAGAGTGCTGTGTCTGCGGGGAGAAAGCCGCCCGCGGAGAGTATGTGCCGGCATTGGTTTATAGCGGGGAGGCCCTTGTCGAGGCGTTTGAGAAATGCAGGGCTGGTGATGAGTGCGAATGGCTGCGGGACGGAAAGGAGCTGTTCGTGGTATTCGATGAGTGTGGCGTTGAAGGGGACGCCGAGGGTGAGGGGGAGCAGGACGCGGAACTGAAGCCCGTAGAGGTGGTGGTGCGCAGTCGTGCCGACGACATGGGTGGCGGGGAGGCGCTGGCCCCAGTGGGCGGTGTGGAGGTCATTTTCAGTTTGCAGTTTCGCGATGGTCTTGACGACGCATTTGGGCTGGCCGGTCGAGCCTGAGGTGAAAAAGGAGACAGTCGTCTCACCGGGTTCTTCTGCGTTGCCGGGCGTTGGTGGAAGCGGCGTCCCGCCGCTTAATCCTGAAACGTGCCCTGTGCTGCCGGGCGTTGCTGCTGCGGTGATGTCCAGAGCGGTGAAATTATCCGGTGCGGCTTTGGTGCAGAGCAATGGTATGTCTGTGAGCACGGCATCGAAGTTTCCTGCGCGGTATTGTTCACGCAAAAGTGCCGCCCGCGTGTGCCCGGGCAGGACGATGTGGTGCCCGGCATGGAGCACGGCGAGAAAGGCGGTGGCGAGGTTTGAGGCGTCGTCGAAGCAAAGCGCCCACCGCGTGGTGCCGGTCGCAGAGGCCGGGCGGGAGTGGGCGAGGCGGGCGGCGAGCGAGCGGGCGTTGGCGCGGAACTCCTCAAGGCGGAGGACGGAGCCGTCTGGCCGCCAGGCAACCGGGATGTCGCCGGAGCGCTTGGGGTCGAGGATGGCGTTGAATTTCAGCGGAGAGATCATGGTTGTTTATCTTTGGGTTTCCCCGTGAGCCGACGGCGGAGGAGCCATTCACCTGAGAAAAGGAGGGCGATGAGGATGTAGCTGAGCGCACCATTGTAGAATGTCCAAATGGCGAGATCCCCATGCAGGCAGGTGGCAAGTGAGATGCTCCCGTTGAAGATGAAAAAGGCACACCAGACTTGGGTGACGCGGCGCGTATAGCGCACACCTTCCGGGGGTAAGTCGGGATCTTTGAGGCGGGCAAGGCGCTCGATGGCTGTGGGCGGTTTGAAGAGAGACCAGACGAAGCCACTGAGCAGTAAGAGGCTCACCGCAACCGGGTAGTAGAGCATCCACTCGTTTTGGCGAAATATCCAGGAGAGGGCGACGAGTGCTGCCCCAGCGATGGAAAAGAGGCGGGCGACGGAAAATGCGAGGCCGCCGCGTGTCGTGAAAAAGCGCAGGGCGAACAGGCCCAGCAAGACCGGCGCGATCCCGCCAAGCCCCCAGTGCCGTAGTCCAAAATACACGGCAAAAGGATAGGCGAACAGTGCCGCTGCTACAAGGAATGGGAGGGCACGCGCCATCTGCGCTCAGGGTGTTTGCAGCAAAGAATGGATGGAGTCTACGATGTCTTCCACGGTGCGCACCTTTTTGAAATCTTCGGGGCGGATTTTTTTCCCGGTGACGCGTTGGAGGAGGACGACGAGGTCCACGGCATCTATCGAGTCAAGGTGCAGGTCTGTATAGACGTTGGTCTGGAGAGTGACAGTTTCCGGATCTACATCAAACAGTTGCTGGAGATAGCCTTTGAGCTGGGTGAATATTTCCTGTTTATCCATGTACGTATAAAATCAAGCGGCGGATTGTTGTTGGGATGCCACGAAGTCGGCGAGTGCGGACACCGAGGCAAAATGTTTTCGGGTATCTTGGTTCTCTGCACTCAGGACTATGCCGTAGCGGTTTTTGAGGGCGAGACCGAGCTCGAGTGCGTCAATGGAGTCGAGGCCGAGTCCGTCATTGAAGAGCGGCGCATCTGTTTCGATGTCCGCAGGTGTAAGACCCTCAAGATTCAGAGTCTCGATGATGAGTTTTTTTATGTCGTCGTGGAGCGGGTTCATGGGAAGAAAAAGAGTTTTTCTCAGAAGTGGTGTTTTTAGTTGGTTCCAGCGCGTGCGCGAGGTGTTTGTTGAGAAGCCTGGCTGCCTGGCCGCAAGAGGTGGTGTTTTGGATGAAATCGGCAACACGTATTTTTTCCCGGATGCTTATGCGGAAGACCGGAAGTGTATCGGCGTTGGACCACCAGCGCTGTTGTTTCGAGAGAATCGGCGGCGTGCAGGTGATGTGGACTACGCGCAGGTCGGCCCGGCAGCGTACTGCAATATTGGCAGCGCCCCGCTGGAGCGAGATAGGTTGCCCGAGTGTCGTGCGTGTGCCTTCGGGGAAGACGAGGATGCGCCCGCCTGCGTGGAGCTTTTCTCTGCAGGCGACGAGCACTTCTTCAGCGCTGCGGTTGGGGATGTAGTCTGCGGAGCGGATGATGCCGCGCATGAAAAAGTTATTCCAGAGCGACTCCTTCACCACGCAATCACAACGCGGCATAAGCGAGGTGAGAAAAACGTAATCAAGGAGGCTCGGATGGTTGGCCACGATGAGGCAGCCAGTGTCATTGTGGAGGCGTTCGGCATTTTCTATGCGGAAATCAATCGCGCCGAGGACGCGCATGAGGACGGTAAAATAACGGAAGCTGATGTGGATGCAGCGCTGGGCGACGAGGGCTTGCTGGCGACGGAATCCTGAGCAGGCACAGATTAGCGGGACGACCAAGACGGAGAGGACGAGCGCAAATAAACCGAATGTCGCAAAGGAGGTTACCGTGGCGGCGATGCGTCGCAGGCGGCCTAAGTGGTGTGTTATCCTGATGTGCGGATGGGGGGGCATGGGTGGATGTTAATTTTTCACAGGGTTATGCAAATAGGCATGCAGGAAAGCGAGGCTTCCGGGGATGGCATCGCTACAAGCGGCGGAGAAGGCGCCGTCTGGTGCGGCTGTTGTTCCGGCGTCGTCCCAGAGGAATGCGGCGGCGTAAGCGGGGAAGACTGGGGAGACTTGAGGGTGGTAAATTTCCGGGAGATTGGTCTCAAAATCAACGTGGAGCACGGGGCCGAGACCGGCGGCGAGAAAGGCACTCACTTCGTAAAGTGCCTGGCGGAAACTATCTTTGCCCGCAGACACAGAGGAGGCCGGGAGCGGAAGTTTTGCACTGATGGTGAGCTGGCCGGAGGCGGTGTTGTGGACGGCCATGGTGAAGTCGGTCGGCGAAATGGAACTGCCTGCTGCGATGGCAGAAAGTATCTGGACGGTGCGCTCGATTTCCCCGTGGCGGCTGGAGAAGACGAGGGAGCGGGTGCCGGGGTGTTTGTCGAGCAGAGTGAGCGCAGTATGGAGGGCCAGACGGGAGCCGGTGCTCAGGCGGCGTGCGGTCATCATGGGGATGCGAGGCGTCTTGGGCATGGCCGCTACGGAAGGGCGGGGAAAGGCAGGTGCCCCATCTGATTGCGCCCAGGTGATCCAGTCTGCGGGCGAGTCGAGTCCGGGCGTGGACGCCGCCCATTCGCGCAAGGTTAATGCGACGGGTCTGTTTGGCGGACTGGTGTCTGTTCTAAGAGATTGCATGGGTTGACTGGTTGCCGAGTGCAATGCAGTTCGTGGGGGAAAATGCTGGGTGATGCGTGCGGATAAAGGAAAAAATGAGAAAAAACACAGCATCTTTTTTAGCTGGGTATTTCAAAGCACAGATGGAGCCTGAACGCTCCGGGGCGTTCAGAAGCATTGTGAAGATGGTAATCCTCCATTCCTTCTCCTGTATGCCCAGTCCATTCGAGGTGGCATGTATTACGTCTTTGTTTATTCCGTCTTTTCGGCGCGCTTGCGTTCGTTGGCGGTGAGGTGGCGTTTGCGCATACGGAGAGAGGTAGGCGTCACTTCCACTAGCTCGTCTATCTCGATATATTCCAGACAGGCTTCCAGTGACATCTGGCGCGGCGGCTTGACACGCGCCTGATCGTCCGAGCCGGAGGCCCGCACATTTGTGAGCTTTTTATTGATGTCGAGGTTGACCGGCAGGTCGTTGTCTTTGCAGTGCTCCCCTACGATTTGCCCTTCGTAAATCTCGTCGCCGGGTTTCACAAAGAAGTCGCCGCGGTCGAAAAGCCTGTCGAGCGAATAGGCGAAGACGGCACCGCTGGTGTTGGCTACCATGACGCCTTGTGCACGCCGTGGCGGTTCGCCGCGGAGCGGTTCGTAGGCCAGCAGAGTGTGGTGCATGATGGACTCGCCGCGGGTAGCGGTGAGCATCTGAGTGCGCATGCCGAATATGGAGCGCGAGGGGATTTTGAACTCCATGTGGATCCAGCCCGTGGCTCCCGTTTTGGCGTCCATGTGTTGCAGTTCGCCTTTTCGCCCGAGCACAAGCGACATCACATCGTTTTGATTTTCTTCGGGGCAGTCTATGACGAGTGTTTCCACCGGCTCGCATTTCACACCGTTGATATCGCGGAGGATGACTTGTGGTTTGCCCACCTGAAGTTCGTAGCCCTCGCGGCGCATCGTCTCAATGAGCACGCCGAGGTGCATCAATCCGCGCCCCGATACCTGAAAGGCATCGCTGTCTGTGGCACGTTCAACGCGCAGGGCGACGTTGCGCTCTAATTCGCGTTCCAGGCGTTCGCCGATTTGGCGGCCTGTGACAAACCGGCCTTCGCGCCCGGCAAAAGGCGAATCATTCACGCGGAAACCCATAGTGACGGTCGGCTGGTCCACCTCGACGGGTGGCAGCGGCACGGGCGTCTCGGGGTCGGCGATGGTCGCGCCGATCTCCACGTTGCCCAGACCGATCACGGCGCAGATGTCTCCGGCGGTCGCCTCACTGGCCTCAACGCGGCGCAGGCCTTCGAAGGTCTCCAGTTTGAGGATTTTCTGGCGCTTGATAGTGCCGTCCCGGGCGATGAGTGCCACGAGTTGCGCATTGCGCAAGGTGCCGGCTGTGACGCGCCCCACGGCGATACGGCCCACGTAGTCGCTGTAGAGGATGGAGGTGACCATGATCTGGAGCGGGTAGCCGAGCGCTTCTTCACGGGTGGCGAAACCGGCGGCGGCCCCGCGCGAAGAACCGGGGGCGTAGGGCGCGGGTATGGCGTCAACAATGGTTTCAAAGAGCGGCAAAAGGGTGGTGGGGTGATCGGCCCCGAGTTTGTCGGAATCGAGCGTGGCCCAGCCTTCGCGGGCCGAAGCATAGACGATGGGAAAGTCGAGCGCACTTTCCGGCGCGTGCAAAGCTACGAGCAGGTCGAAGACTTCGTTGACGACTGCGTCGGGGCGTGCGGCTGATTTATCCACCTTGTTGATGACGACGACGGGCTTTAACCCGAGTGCAAGTGCTTTGCTGAGCACGAAGCGCGTCTGCGGCATGGGGCCTTCGAAGCTGTCCACGACGAGCAGGCAGCCGTCCGCCATGTTGAGGACGCGCTCGACCTCGCCGCCGAAGTCAGCGTGGCCGGGAGTGTCTATCAGATTAATTTTGTATTCACAGTTGTCGCGCAGGTCGCGCCAGCGGACGGCGCAGTTCTTTGCGGTGATGGTGATGCCTCGTTCACGTTCGAGGTCTCCGGAGTCCATGACGAGGCCGTGCTGGCCACCTGCGAGCTTGTCGAGGTCTTCCGTGCGAAACATGCCGGACTGATAAAGCAGGCGGTCTGTGAGTGTGGTTTTGCCGTGGTCCACGTGGGCGATAACGGCTACGTTGCGAATTTGCATACTGCGATACTGATGATGAAGAGCGTGTCGTGTGGTGTTGTGCGCCGCGCGATGCGGTCTTGTTTGAAGGCGGTCCTTGCTGGCGTTTCGGCGGCATCTTGCAACGGGAAACTCTCTAGATGTGGAAAAGAACACTTTTTTCCTTTGCACTGCACGGCGTCCTTTGTGACCTTCCGGGCCTTCCGATTTCCATGTCCAACGTCGTTTCCACCGAGGCAAACTCTTCTTTTTGCGCCAATATCGCCGATCACGCGCTTTTTCCCGGCTCGCGCCGCATCTATGTTTCCGGTTCGCGTTCCGACTTGCGCGTGCCGATGCGCCAGATCCGGCTTTCACCCACGCGGAGGGCGGATGGCACGATTGAGGAAAATCCGTCTGTGAATGTCTATGACACTGCTGGCGCGTGGGGTGATCCGGACTTTCACGGCGATGTTGAGCAGGGCTTGCCTGCGATCCGCGAGGCGTGGATTGCCGGGCGTGGCGACACGGGAGTCATCTCCGGGCGGGAACCGCTCCCGGGCGACGACGGGTATTTGTCATGGAAGCAGGCGGATTCCGCACAGCGTGCGGCGTCGCTCAAAAATAAACGAGTCCACTTCGAGCGCGGCGTGCGGCAAATCCGCCGCGGGTTGGGCACGGCCCCGGTCACGCAATTGCACTATGCGCGGCAGGGCATCATCACGCCTGAGATGGAGTTTGCGGCGATACGCGAGAACACGCGCCTTCAAGAGGCGGCACAGTCCGCGCCGCAGGCATTGTTGCCACGGGATGCGGCGCACTTTGAGCACGCCGGAGAGTCATTCGGGGCGGCGATTCCAAGGGAAATCACGCCGGAGTTTGTTCGTTCCGAGCTGGCGCGCGGCAGGGCCATTCTCCCCGCCAACATCAATCATCCCGAAGTGGAGCCAATGGTCATCGGGCGCAATTTTCTGGTCAAGATCAACACCAACATCGGCAACTCCGCCGTGGCTTCGTCCATCGAGGAAGAGGTCGAGAAGATGCGCTGGTCGGTGAAATGGGGCGGCGACACGCTCATGGACTTGTCCACCGGGAAGAATATCCACCAGACGCGTGAGTGGATATTGCGCAATTGCCCGGTCCCCGTCGGCACGGTGCCGATTTATCAGGCGCTCGAAAAGGTGAACGGGCGTGCCGAGGAGCTGACATGGGAAATCTTCCGCGACACGCTCATTGAGCAGGCAGAGCAGGGCGTGGACTATTTCACGATTCATGCTGGAGTCCTCTTGCGGTTTGTGCCGCTCACCGCCCACCGCGTGACGGGCATCGTCTCGCGTGGCGGTGCCATCATGGCGAAGTGGTGCCTCGCGCACCACCAGGAGAACTTCTTATACACGCACTGGGACGACATCTGCGACATCATGGCTGCCTATGACGTGGCGTTTTCCATCGGCGACGGGCTGCGTCCCGGCTCCATTGCCGATGCGAATGACGAGGCGCAATTTGCTGAATTGAAGACACAGGGCGACCTGACCAAGCGTGCCTGGGCGCACGGCGTGCAGGTGATGAATGAAGGCCCCGGGCATGTCCCGTTGCACCTTATCCGGGAAAACATGACGCGCCAGTTGGAATGGTGCCACGAGGCTCCGTTTTACACGCTCGGCCCGTTGACCACGGACATTGCGCCGGGCTACGACCACATCACGAGTGCGATCGGCGCGGCGCTCATCGGCTGGTATGGCACTGCGATGTTGTGCTACGTCACCCCCAAGGAGCACCTCGGCTTACCCGGGCGCGACGATGTGCGCGCCGGCGTGGTGGCTTATAAAATCGCAGCCCACGCTGCCGACCTCGCCAAGGGGCATCCGGCGGCGCAGTATCGCGACAACGCCTTGTCGAAGGCGCGTTTTGAATTTCGCTGGGAAGACCAGTTCAACCTCTCGCTCGATCCTGAGCTGGCGCGCAGTTACCACGATGCGACGTTGCCGCAGGAAGGGGCCAAGACGGCGCACTTTTGCTCCATGTGCGGCCCCCACTTTTGCTCTATGCGCATTACCGACGACATCCGGCGCTATGCTGTGGAGAAGGGGCTGGATACTGCGGCGGCAGTCGAGGCGGGATTGGCGGAAAAGGCGCGTGAGTTTACTTCCGGCAAGGCGTGACGCCCCGCCCGGTGCCGTAGATTGAAAATCCCTGCTCCTAGCCGGATATTTTCTTTTCATCTACAGGGCTGGCGTTAGAAGACCATCCATGTTTTACGTCACAGAAGCCGTTCCTGAAAGCGATCCCGCGTTTGCGGAGCTTGTTGGAGTCCGGTTTTCTCGCATCCCGTCCGGATGGAAAACCCGGTTCGGATGCGGACATGACGTGCTTGGGCTTGCGCAAAGTGCGCAAGGCGTTTTTTTGGCGTTCCGCTTTTCCTGACAAACATGCCCGCTTCGCATTCGCATCCGCACTTTCCGCGCAAATGGATTTTTTTTGGCGTGTTCATAGTGCTTGTTCTGGCGTCAAACTTTGTCCGCCGCCATTGGCCGTATGTTGCACCGCTTCAGCCGGGGCAGCAATGGGTCGAGGTGCGCCAGTTTGCCGAGCAGCACACCGACCCCAAAAAAGGCGTCGTGGTGCCCGAGGACGAGGAAGACAAGGTGCAGCCGCTGGCGGGAGAGAGTGTGCGCGTGGCTGTGCGCGATTTGAGGCCGGAAGGCAGGCCGGGCGTGTCTGCGGTGCTGCTTTTGCACGGCGCTCCGGGAGATTCGGCGGATCTCGCCGCATTGGCAGCAGTGCTCGCGCCGGAGTTTCGCGTCATCGCCCCCGATTTGCCCGGAGCGGGAGCGTCGCAACGCGTGGTGGCTGATTACTCGGCGGAAGCCTCCGCCTACACCATGCTCGATGTGCTGGACAAGCTCGGTGTGCAGCAGGTGCATGTCGTCGGGGAGGGGCAGGGCGGCTTTGTGGCAGTGAACCTCGCCCGCATTGCGCCCGGGCGCGTGAAGTCGCTCGCGTTGGTATCTTCTCCCGGCGTTCAGGAATTTGAACTTCTGGGAAATAATATCGCCAATAATTTCGTCTATTTTTTCCACAAAGTTTTTATCGGGATCGGCACCAACTTCGTGCCGCATTTCGGCTTGTTTGACCGCAGTGCCATTAACGGCGCTTACGCCCGCGTGTTCAGCGATACGGATTGCTCGCGAATCAAGGAGCATCTGCGTGCCTATCCTGGAGCGGTCTTTATCGCTCACGGCGAGGATGACATATTTGTCCCGCTCGATGCTGCGGAATATTCCGCCAAGGTGGCACCGCAGGCGCGGACGTTTTTTACGCCCGGCGGCCACCATGTCTTCGAGGATGCGGAGGGCGCGGCCCTGCTGGCACCGCCGTTGAAGACTTTCATGCGCGAGGCGGAGTCCGGCGCAGGTGCCCGCATTGGGGCTGCGGAGCCACTGGACAAGCTGCCTCCGCCCCCGCCCGCGCATGGTTCGCGCTTGGTGGTGCTCATGCTCATCATCATCTTTTGCGCGTTTGTCGCCGAGGATCCCACCTGTCTTGCCACGGGAGTGCTCGTGGCGCATGGCATATTGAGCTTTTCGGCAGGGGTGGCGGCTTGCCTTGTGAGTATCTTAATCGGGGACTTTTCCCTCTATCTAGTCGGCTATGCATTGGGGCGCCCCGCACTGCGCAAGGCACCGTTGAAATGGTTTATCGCCGAATACGAGATAGACCGCATGGCGGGTTGGTTTGAGAAAAAAGGGTTTCAGGGGCTGATGCTCATCGTCACGTCGCGCTTCATTCCCGCGAGCCGCCTGCCCACTTTCATTTGTGCGGGCGTGATGCGCCTGAGCCTCTGGCGCCTCGCCATCCTGTTCTTTATCGCCGCTGCACTTTGGACGCCCGCACTGATTTGGGTAGCGGAGCATTTCGGTGCCATCGCCATTGAAAAATTCCCGCAATGGAAGAAAAATGCCATGTGGCTTGTTCTCGGCGCGTTGTTCCTCGTCTGGTTTTTCATGCACGTCGTAGTGCCGGCGATGACATGGCGCGGGCGGCGCGAACAAATCATGAAATTGCGCCGTTGGGGGCGGCACGAATTTTGGCCGACCTGGCAACTTTACGCATCTGTGGCGCTGGATATGCTTTGGCGCGGCCTCATGCGGTTCAGTGGCGCAGCTTGCACAGCGGCCAATCCCGGCTTGGGCTGGTTGGGCGGGGCGACCGGCGAACCGAAAAGTGAGACGCTGGGAAAATTCACTGGAAAATCCACCGTGCCACTTGCTGACTTTGTAAAGATACCCGCCGGTAAAGATACGGCGGCGCGGGTGGCGGCGGCAAAAGATTTCATGGCCGAAAACGGCATGGGCTATCCCGTGGTGCTCAAGCCCGACTCCGGAGACGACGGCCTCGGCGTGAACCGAATATCCAGCGAGGCACAACTCGCAGAATGGCTGGAGCGGTTTCAAGAGGATGCTCTCTTGCAACGTTGGGTGGAGGGCGCGGAATTTGAGATCGTGTGGACGCGCCAGCCGGGCACGGCCCGTGGGCGCGTGCTGTCTGTGGTCGAGAAACGCTTTATCACAGTCACCGGAGACGGGTATCGCACACTGGAGGAACTGATTTGGGCGGACGATTTGGCCCTTTCTCAAAGCAAACTTTACCTGCGCCTGAATTGGCGTCGCGCCTCGGAAAAGATTTCCGCAGGCGAGACTGTTGTGCTCACGCGCATCGGCACGCACGCACTCGGCGCACGGATGCTCGACCGCCAGGAATTGCGCACCGAGGCTTTGGCCCTGGAACTCGATAAACTCGCTGATGCCATTGGCGGATTGCACTACGCCGTTTATGATTTGCGCGTGGGGGAAAACGCCAATTGGGAGCGCGGAGCCAAGTCCGCACCAGTGTTTAACCCAGCCGACTGGACCATCACTGGCGTGTCTGGTGCCGGCGTTGTCAGTTCACGCCTGCGCGACCAGTCCGTGCGGCTGGGCTACGCGCAGCGGAGTGCGCACAAGCAGATCCGCCTAGCATGGACGGCTGCGGATGCCATGCGTGCGTCTGGAGTAAAGCCAGCTCCCTTTTTGAGCATGCTTGCCGCATGGGGAGAAGCACGTTCGCGGCAGATTATTGATTTGCGCAGCGAATGATCCGCCTGCCCGTTTCCCGTTCTGCCACCAGCGAAACAAGCGGCATCTTGCCGCTTGTCTTCTGCGAGCACACCACTGGCGAGGAGCTGTTCCCTAAAGTGGAAGCGGCATCTTGCCGCTTGTCCTCCGCGAGCATGCCATTGGCGAGAGGCTGTTCCCCTTTCGGGGGATTCAGAAGAAAAATATCCTGTGCTTCACTCGAAATCATGAAGAACTGGATTAGAAATCTTATCTAATTTATAGACAATGAATAGGGAAGGATTGTGTCAGCGGGTGGCTTTGGCGCTGTAAAAAGTGTGGCAAATTCCTTCCGTTTCCCATGGAACATAAGGGTCAAATGGCTGCACCAAAATCCAAAATCATTGATCCCGCCGCAGTGCCTGCGCCGCACCCGCCCGGCCCCTATGAAGCCATTCTTCAGAGGAAAGACACTGTGTTGGAAGCAGCCCTGCGCCCACCGCGCTTTGAAGATTTTACCGGACAACTGCGCACGATCGAACGCCTGCGCGTGATGACCGGTGCAGCCCGCCGCGAAACGCGCCCCCTCGACCACATCCTCATCCACGGCCCGCCGGGTCTGGGCAAGACTACGCTTGCGTTCATCCTCGCCGCCGAGATGGGCGTTAAGATAAAAATCACCTCTGGCCCTGTCATCGAAAAGGCCTCCGACCTCGCCGGATTGCTTACCAGTCTGGAGGAGGGCGAAATCCTGTTCATAGATGAGATCCACCGCATTTCCAGGACTGTCGAGGAATTCCTGTATTCGGCCATGGAGGACTTCCGCATAGACATCATGATAGATCAGGGGCCAAACGCCCGTAGCGTGCGCCTGAACATCCCGCGCTTCACGCTCGTCGGCGCCACGACGCGCACAGGGCTGCTTACCGCGCCCATGCGCAGCCGCTTTACGCTCCAGACGCGCCTCGATTACTACAACCACGACGACCTTTTCAAAATCGTCCACCGCAATTGCGCCCTGCTCAATATGAGCATAGACGATGGCGGCGCCGGCGAGATCGCACGCCGTGCGCGTGGCACCCCGCGCATCGTGAATAACCTTATCCGCTTCACGCGGGACTACGCTCTGGAGCGTGCCGACGGCAAGGTCACGCAGGCCGTGGCTGCTGCTGCGCTGGAGCTTTTGGAGATAGACCGGCATGGCCTCGACGAGATGGACAAGCGCATCTTGCGCGTGATGGCGAATAACTACAGCGGCGGTCCTGTCGGGCTTGGCACCATCGGTGTAGCCGTTGGCGAAGACCAGCAGACGATAGAGGAAGTCCACGAGCCTTACCTTATTCAGGAGGGCTATTTGGCGCGCACGGCTCAAGGGCGCACACTCACAGAAAAGGGCTGGCGCGTCCTCGGTCTTGTCCCACACGCCCAAGAGCAGCCCGAGCTGTTTTAGGGCACCTATGCGTTTTCAGGCGGCTCTTCCGTTTCCGACGCGATCTCCGCATTTATATTGGCGATTACTTCATTTGTCACCACCACTCCGCGAAATGAGCGCCATAGCGCCTGTATCGTGTAAATGGGACCCCACGGAATTCCCCACCAGCCCAGGA
>JAITXH010000006.1 GCA_031284845.1 Puniceicoccales bacterium
TCAAAGAGGCCGACGGGGTAAGTGCGTTTGTTGTCGTAGTAGTAGGTGCAGACCTCGGTGGTGATGGTGAAGCCGGGGGGCACGGGGAGGCCGATGCGGGCCATTTCGGCGAGGTTGGCACCTTTGCCGCCGAGGAGGGCGCGCAAGGTGGCGTTGCCGTCTGTTTTTTTACCGAATTCGTAGATGTATTTCTTCGGTGCGTTTTTGGAGGAGGCAGGAGCTTTTTTGCCCGCCTTGGGTGTGATGACTTTTGCCATGTTTTGAGTGTGTGATGTATGCAAAAAATGAAAATTCTCCCCTATACCTTTGTGCCTTATACTAAACCAGAAAACATCCGGGGTACAAAAGGAAAAAGCCGGACAGAAAGGTGATTTCGGGAGGCAGTGTCAATGCGAGAATAGGTATCCGACAGACCAGATGCCCAGGACACGTTCTCCCGCTCCGGCGGGATGAAGGCCTTTTAACCTAAAATTCCCAGTTGAGCCTGAAAAGACTTTCGGTAGGAAGGCGGGATGAACATGGACGAAGCGTTTTCCGAAGCGGTGGTAAAAATTCTTGAGCACGACACACAATATGCGCGGTCAGCATATTATTTCGTGCGGGCAGGACTCGATCACACCGTTAAAAAAATAGCGACTGGCGACCGCAAGCGCGCCGCAGAGAAAGGTGAGGTCTCCCATCATGTCTCCGGTCAGGAATTGCTCGAAGGACTGCGTGAGTTGGCACTGGATCAGTATGGACCTATGGCCTACACCTTGCTTTCGCGTTGGGGCTTACACAATTCTTCTGACTTCGGTGCAATCGTCTTTAACCTCGTTGAAGCACAAGTTCTTGGAAAAACAGAAAAAGATTCAGCAAACGATTTTCGCGGCGTTTATGATTTCAAGGACGCCTTTCTGACGCCTTTCAAATCAAAGTTGCGCCTGCGGGTAAAACAAGAAGCCAGCACAGAGAAGGCGGCAACTTCCAGCCCACCCGTTTTATGATAATCAGAGCGGTTCTCCCACAATGAACCGCGCTTCCCTTTTCCCATTTCCCATGACACTCCACACACCATTCTCACTCGCAGTGGCACTCCTGCTCGGCTCCCTCGTCGCCGCGCCCGACACCGGTGCGCAAACGCCGCTACCCGCGCCATCCCAAGTCCTCGCCGACATGCACCGCGTCGCCGACTGGCAGCTCGCCAACCGCCCAGCGCCCGACAACCGCCGCCCCTCTGCCATAGATTGGACATTTGCCGCCTACTACGCCGGGCACATGGCACTCGCCGAGCTTTCCCCCGACTCTGCCAAATATCTCGATGCTTTCCGCGAGGTCGGCAAAAAGCACAACTGGCAACTCGCCCCGCGCAAATCCACCCGTTACCACGCCGACGACCACGCCATCGCCCAATCCTACATCGAATACGCCCTGCGCACCCACGACGAGGCCGCCATCCGTCCTGCACAAACCTTTTTTGATTTCCTCCTCGCCAGCCCGCCCGCACAAGCGGACAACCTCGACTTCAACGCCAAAAACAACCGCTTCCTCGAAAAGTGGTCGTGGTGCGACGCCCTCTTCATGGCCCCCCCTGCCCTCGCCCGCCTTTACGAATACACAGGCGACCGCCGTTATCTCGACCTCATGAACAACCGCTGGTGGCACACCACGGACTATCTCTACGACAAGGAAGAACACCTCTACTATCGAGACAGCCGCTACTTCAACAGGCGTGAAGCCAACGGCAAAAAAGTCTTCTGGGGGCGCGGCAACGGCTGGGTCCTCGGCGGCACCGCCCGCGTCCTCCAATCCATCCCTGCGGACTACCCCGACCGCCCGCGCTATGAACAACTCTTCCGCGACATGTGCGCCCGCTTCCTCGCACTCCAAGGCGCAGATGGCCTCTGGCGCACCAGCCTCCTCGATCCAGCCGCCTACCCCGCTCCCGAGACCAGCAGCACAGGCTTTGCCACCTACGCCTTTGCATGGGGTGTCAACGCCGGACTCCTCGACCCCGACGCCTATTGGCCTGCCGCCCTCAAAGGCTGGCGCGGACTCCTCTCCCACGTCAACGCCGACGGCAGACTCGGCTCCTGCCAGCCCATCGGAGCCGACCCGCGCAAAATAAAGGAAACCGATACAGACCTCTACGGCTCCGGAGCCTTCCTCCTCGCCGGAGCAGAGATATACAAGGCCCTTCTTCTCAGGCAAAATCAACACGGCACCGTCACCGTCAAAAACGCCACCGATGCCCATCGCCGCTGGGCTACCATCGCAATCCCCACGGCCAAACTGAAATCGCTCACCGGCACCGACGACCCCAACGAAGTGCTCGTCTTCGATGCCCTCGCCCCGCGCCTGCGCGACACTCAAGCCTGGAAAAACCCCATCGACCACGGCACCGTCAAAGCCGACACCCTCCTCTTCCAAGCCACTCTCCCGCCCAATACGACCCGCCGCTTCATCCTCGTCCGCAAGCCCGCGGACTTCAAAGGCCCAGAGCCTATCAAGCTCGTCCACGCCCGCTTCGCCCCCGAACGCATGGACGACTACCTCTGGGAAAATGATCGCATCGCCCACCGCGCCTACGGCCCTGCACTCATCACCAAAGAAGGCACCAACACCAGCGGTATAGACATCTTCATGAAGTCCACCGCAGCGCTCGTTATGGACAAATTTTACAAGCGCGGCAACTACCACAAAGACCATGGCGAAGGTCTCGACGCCTACGATGTCGGGCAGAGCCGTGGCATCGGCGGCACCGTCACCCAGGGCAGCGACGGGAAATGGTATCCTACGGAAAATTTTGTAACCCATACGACCTTCGCCACCGGCCCGCTCCGCGCAGCATTTCGCTTAAGCTATGCCTCACGAGGAACCGGACAACAAACGACTAGCGAAGACAAATTAGTGTTTGTGGATGCCGGCAGCGATTTCACCCGAATCGTCACCACATATAACGACGCCATCCATGGCGAAAAAAACAAAACGCATATCGGAGTCGGCGTCGTCCAGACCAACTGGCCAGGCCGGAAAAAACATGCCACCAAAGCCTACGTCCTGGACGATAAACCCGAAAACACACAGATGCCTCTCGCCTCTGGTAAAAACTGGTTAGCCGACTGGCAGCCAAACACCGGCAACAACGGCATCACCGGCGTCGCCGTGATTGTCCCGGACGCCACAGAAGTGCGCCCCGTGGAAGGCCATTGGCTAGTGGTGTCCACACGCGACAGCACCAATCTGGAGCCACATACCGCCTACATAGGCGGCGGCTGGAGTAAGGGTTGGTATCCGACAAAAGAGAGCTGGTTGCAGTCCGTCGAAAATTTCCGCAAGACCCTCGAAACACCGCTGGAAATTTCCTACGAAAAGTAAATTGTTTCTCAAAAACAGAAAAAAGCCGTCAACCTTTACCGGAACCACACAGACAGAAAGTTGTCTCAGGAAAAGTTCTCACCAAAACTATGACTCTTCGCTCACACATTCCAACATTAACTCTTCTGGGACTCGGTGCCCTGCTAGGCGGTGCCAATACAGCGTCCGCTGATTCACGAACCGACCCCAAACCCATTCCGGCCCAAGCGGTGGACGGGTTTTCAAAAGACAACAAGCCGACGCCCTATATCCTTGATCTCCAAGGAAATCCGACTAAATGGATGACGGGTGACAAATATCGTCCCCAGCCTCCCCGCGCCGAGAAGCCTGCCATTCAGGTCATCCCGCCGCCCGCTGGTGCAGACATCCTCTTCGACGGGACGGAAAGCTCCCGCGACGCTGCATGGGTGCCGATTAAGTCGCGCAAAAGTCCGCCTAAGCCTTGGAACGTGGAGAAATACAAAGACGCTGATGGAGGCCCGGAATACGGCGTCCTGATCGGCACAGCGCAGTCTATTCACACAAAGAAAAGCTACGGAGATGCCAAATTACACATTGAGTGGCGCGTGCCTAAAAGTCGCAGTGGTTCCGGCCAGGGCGGCACAAACAGCGGCGTGCTGTTCGGCGACGGAAAATACGAGATTCAGGTGCTCGATTCTTTCAACAATTTCACTTACCCGGACGGTATGGCCGGAGCCATTTACTCGCAGTTTCCGCCGAAGTTTAATGCCTCCCTCCCGAAAGGCGAATGGCAAAGCTACGACATTACCTTCACTGCTCCGCGCTTTGACGACGAAGGCAACACCACCAAACGCGCTCGCTTCACAGTAGTCTTTAATGGCGTGCTCGTGCAGGATGATCAGGAATTGATTGGCGACAGCAGCTATCGCGGTTCCAGTTTATTCCCGACCAAAAAGCTCAAGGAAGACAAAGCTGCACGGCATGGGCACAACTTGCTCAGCCCGCATCCCTCACGCTTGCCCTTGTATATTCAATTCCACGGAGACCCCATTCAGTTCCGCAATATCTGGATCGTAGATCTGGAAAAAGACGCGAAATAACTTCAACTTCCCTCAAACAAATCAGACCGGTTTCTACGCCGGTCTGATTTGTTTTACACTTTCACACACAACACTATGACACGCACACGTTTTCTTCTCGCCACCGCAGCGCTTGCCGCGCTCATCGCATTGCCGTCGCATCGGGCTTTCGCCGCCGACAACGATTCCAATAAAATCAAAAAAGTCGCCGGTGAGTGTAAAACAACACCGCCGCCTTCTGATGCCGAGGTGCTCTTCGATGGCACCGAAAAATCCAAGGAAAACTGGGTCCCTGAACGCAGCAACAATGCCAAAGTATGGCCCATAAAGAACGGTGTTTGGGTCGCAGACGCGACCGACATAAAAACCAAAAAGGAATATGGCAGTTGCCGCCTTCATCTGGAATGGCGCGTGCCGAAAGGCCGCGTCATTGACGGACAAAAAGGCGGTAACAGCGGCATTATTTTCATGTATCGCAAGGGCTGGTATGAAGTGCAGATCCTCGAGTCCCACTCCAACAAAGGCACCTATGCAGACGGCATGGCCGGCTCACTTTATAACCACCACGCCCCGCTCGTGAACCCATCGCTCCCGCAGGGCGAATGGCAAAGTTACGACATCACCTTCACCGCGCCAAAGTTTGGTGGAGACAAAAAAGTGCTCTCCAATCCACGCTTCACCTTGGTATATAACGGCGTCACCGTGCAAGATGACCGTGAATTGACCGGCACAACGCTTAACCGCGGCTCGAAGTTGAATTACCACCCGGCACGTCTGCCCATCGCACTCCAATGGCATAAAGACCCCCTTGAGTTCAGAAATATCTGGATTCAGGATTTGGAAAAAGACACGGCGCAAAAATAAGCGCCGGACACCGGAGAGTAGTTTACGGTGCTCAGGAGGAGGCGACGCATTACTCATCCCGCAAAGTGGGTAATGCGCCTGACCGCCAAAGTAGCCTGAGCTTCCTATCCCTCGTTCCTCACGCCACACTTGCCTTTTCTTTGCGCCGTATGCTTTCGCGATAAAGCACATACAGCCCCGAGGCGACGATGATGCCCGCGCCGATGAGCGTCCAGCGGTCGGGCAATTCGCCAAATACGACAGCACCGATGGTAATGGCACCGAGGAGTTGCGTGTAGTAAAACGGCGCAAGGATTGAGGCGGGAGCGTGCTTGTGCGCGAGGATTAAGAGCCAGTGCGCCACCGCCCCCAGCCCGCCGATCACTGTCATCATCCCCCATACGAACGCCCCCGGCGGCGTAGCCCACACAAAGGGGAGCACAGGGAGCATCACCGCCGCACCCACCATACCGGTGTAAAACATCGTCGTCTCCGGAGCATCTTGCCCGGCTAGTTTGCGCGTGGTGATCGAATAGAGCGCATTGAAAAAAGCACCCAGCAACACAAGCAATGCGGCAGGGTGAAACGCGTGACCGACAGGGCGCGTGACGACGAGGACTCCGATGAAGCCGACGACCACGGCGGCAATGCGGCGCGGGCCGATTTTTTCGCCGAGAAAGGGACCTGCGAAGAGCGGCACCATCAACGGCGAGGCAAAGGTGAGCGTGGTCATGTCAGTGAGTGGCAGATATTGCACGGCAACGTATGAGCACACCGTGCTCGATAACAGGAAAGCGGAGCGCAAACACTGGAGGAGCGGGCGCTTGGCACGCACCACTTGCGGGGCGCGCCACGGGTTGAGCAGCAGGCTGGCGAAGAGCACACTGCCGATATAGCGCACGGCTACGACTTGCACGGGAGGAAGCGAGCGCCCCAACCATTTCGCGGTAGCATCCATACAGGCGAAGCAGAGCACAGTGCCGACTATCATGATGATCCCTGTGGCGATACGCGGCGACTTGCCGATAGAGGCGGTTTTCATTTGGCGGAAAATATTTTTAACAACTCCATTCTATAGCGCACCTGCTGCATATTTCCAATCCTGCTTTCAGAATACGAACTCAGCGCTACAGCAGGCGCAGCGCGGGCATCAGGGAAATCATGCTTGTCAATGCCTCCACCATTTTGGGTTAGCCTGCATGATAAACAAAGCGACGGCCCTCCCCTTCCCTCATTTCACGACTACTTCAGCCGAGCCGTCTACGAAGCGAATATGTAATGACTTTCCGGATGCAACACCGCCCGCCGAGCGAACCAGTTTTCCCGCGTCATCGCGCACCAGTGTAAAACCACGGCGCAAAGTGGCCTCCACGCCAACAGACTTCAGCCGGTGCTCCAACGCAGCCAGTCTTTCCGCAGCACGTTCACTGCGTTGAAGAATGGCTTTGTCGAGGCGCTCCGCCAGTGAACTCAATTGATAACGCGCCATTCTTGCGCGTTCTCCCGGTGCGCAGGTGCGCAAGCGTGATTTCAGCGCCAGCAGATGGTGCCTCACTACGCCCAAACGCAATTGCGGTGCGGCCTGCAAGCGGTTTCTCAAGTCATCCAGACGCAGCCAGATGCTCTCCACGCGGCGGGCCGGCGAGTGTTGCTCCAGCTCCGCACGCAGCAAGGCGAGCCGTCGAAAAAGGATTTCATGCCGATGTTGCAAAATGCTCTGCAATGCCGCGCCGGCGCGGTCAACACGTTCGGCGAAAGACAAAAAGCCAGACGTGATCAACTCAGCAGCCGCGCTTGGCGTCTCGGCCCGCACATCTGCGGCAAAATCGGACAACGTAAAATCTATCTCGTGCCCGACCGCAGAAATGATGGGCACGGCAGATGCACGCACAGCACGCACGACGATTTCTTCATTAAACGGCCACAAATCCTCCAGACTGCCACCGCCGCGAGCGAGCACGAGCAGGTCGAACAGAGCCATCCGGTTGGCGCTGGCGAGCATGGCTGCGATTTCCGGCGCAGCTTCTGCCCCCTGCACGCGCACAGGCAACACGACAACGCGCCCGCGCCAGTTGCGGCGGCGGAGTATGCGCAGGAAATCCTGCAAGGCGGCACCAGTGGGAGAGGTGATAATGCCCAGAGTGCGAGGCAACACGGGCAACGGGCGCTTGGCTGCGCTGTCAAACAAGCCCTCCGCAGCCAACTTCTGCTTCAGGTGCTCAAATGCCTGTTGAAGACGCCCGACCCCGTCTTCCTCAATTGAACGCACGACGAGTTGGTAACTGCCACGCGGCTCATAGACACTGACGCTCCCGGTGGCGACGACTTGCAACCCGTCTCGCAACGGGCACCGTGTGCGCAGAGCATCCCCGCGAAAGAGCACGGCGGCAAGCTGGCTGTCGGCATCCTTGAGGGTGAAATAAACGTGCCCGCTGGTTTGCCGGCGCAGGTTGGAAATTTCACCGCGCACGGAGACTGCGGAAAAAATGCCTTCGACGATGCCCTTCAGCCGCCGTGTAAATTCGCCAATGCTGAGCACTCCGCCACCGGGCGTCAGGGCGTCATTGGGAAATAATTCAAGATTATCCGGCATGGCAAAAAAGCACCTAGCCCGCATTTCCACTCACGGCAGCCTGACCATCTCGCGCAAACGCACGACGCGGGCTGCGATCTCCCCGATGCCCGCACTCTCCAACCGGTCACACGAAAATGCCTCTACGGTGAGGCTGGCAACGGCGGTGGCATAAAGCATGGCGAGCTTGAGGGCGTCAAAATCCGTGCGCCGGAGCGCGGCGAGCACTCCGATAAATGCTCCGGCGAAGGAATCGCCTGCACCGGTCGGATCATGGAGCTCGGTTACGGGATGGGCGGGCAGCGCGAACAAATCCCCGGCATGAAACAGAAGGGCACCGTGTTCACCTTTTTTAATAACGAGAATGCGCGCCCCCATTTCGCATAAGCGCCGTGCGGCGAGAATCAGATTATCTTCGCCAGAGAGATGCACGGCCTCGCTGTCGTTTATGACAAAGAGAGAGGCGTGCCTGATGACGCGCAACAAGTCTTCCCGCGCAGTCTCAATCCAAAGGTTCATCGAATCGGCCAGCACAAACTCCGTCCCGCGCAACTGGTCGAGCACGGCAAGTTGAAGCGAAGGGGCGTCGTTCGCCAACAGGACGAAGGGCGTCGCCTCATGGCCGGGCGGAAGCGGCGGGCGCGAACGGGTGTTCACGCCGAGACGCGTTTCCAACGTGTCCCGCTGATTGTAATTTTCGTGGTAACTGCCGCGCCAGAAAAACGTCTCCCCGGCTGCGTCAGTGTGCAGCCCGGTCGTGTCAATAGCGTGGTCGCGAAAACGCTGAATGTCCCTTGCTGCAAAGTCTCCCCCTACCAATCCGGCAAGGCGCACCTCCGTGAAGTAGCTCGCGGCGAGAGCGGCATACGATGCGCTGCCTCCGAGCAGGCGTGTGCCGGTGCCGTGCGGCGTGATGATGTCGTCATAGGCGACGGTGCCCGACACGAGGAGCGGAGCGGGCTGTGTATCCACAATTTGGATGCGTTGCATAGGTGTTTTGTTTTTTTAACGCGTTGTTTTCAGAACAAGTCCGGGCGCAGATGGCGCAAGCGGAGAATCGAAGTCTGGGCGATGACGTGGTGTATCTCGCCGTTGAGCACCATGTGCTCGGCTTCGCGGGCGGTGAACAATCCCACTTCTATCTCCTCGTTGGGATCGAGATCCAGCACACCGGATGGAGTGCAATCTTCGACGAGGACAAAGTGAGAAGTGTTGTTGAAAATAGCGGGATTGGGCGTGCACGAACCGACGAGACGGGCGTTTTTTCCTATGTAACCAGTCTCCTCCAGCAGCTCGCGTTGCGCGGCTTGCAGCGGCTCCTCGCCGGGATCAATGATGCCGCCGGGAGGCTCCCATGAGAGAGTCTTCGTGCCGTGGCGGTATTGGCGGACGAGAACGATGCGCCCATCCACTGTCACCGGGAGGGCGAGCACCCAATCCGTGCTGTGGATTACAAAAAAAACACCCTCACGCTTATCATGAGGGTGTTGGCTCCGACGCCGGAAAACCTGAAAAACTTTACATTCGGCATGCGGCGTTTCGTCGAGTGTCGTCCAAACTGCTGGTATTGGCATAACTAAAAAACGCAGTGCTTTTACTGGACGGAAGGCGGGGGAGGAGGAGGCGGCGGCGGGGCAACGGGGAGCGGGTCGGCGGCGGCGCCAGTGGCGCTGGTTGGCGCACTGGAGGGTGTCCGCGGCGCACTCGCAGAGCGCTTAGCAATATTGAGGACTTGCCCAGCCTTGATAGCGTTGAGATCCACGCCGGGATTGGCGGCTTTGAGCGCCGAAAAAGTCACGCTGTAACGGCGGCAAATGGCAGTGGCGGTCTCGCCCTTGGCGACTTTGTGCTGGCCGTTGGGGGCGACCAGAGGAGCTTCCGGGGGACGGACAGGGGCGACTGGTTTTACCGCTGCCCCGCCAGCTACTGGTTTCACGCTGGGGCCTTTGGGCGCCTTGACGCCACTGCCCAGACGGGTGAATTGCTGTGCTACGTTATTGAAGCTGGCCTGAGTGTCGGCGCGCAGCTTCGCGATGTTCTGGTTGAGGTCGTCCACCTTGCCGCGCAAGGCGAGCGCTTCATCCTCGCGGATTTTGAGGTCCTGGCGCAGCCCTTCGATGACCTGCTTGTCCACCGCCGTGTTTCCTGCGCCCTCTGCGGCTTTATTAAGCCGTTTCTCGTATTCCGAGATATTCGACTTTGTCTGGTAGGCAAAGACGCTGGAGAGGATGGCCACAACCAAAGCCAGTGCGGCTAAGATAGTGGGCGTCTTCGATTCTGATTGAGGCGTGAGTGATTCGTCCATGAGCGGAGGTTGTTAGATTAAGAGTGGAAAAAATGTGAGGAAGAAAGAAGAAAGGGCACTCATCATTCAGGTGTTGACAGCAGGGGCAATACAAAAGGAATCTTTTCCCCGTTGAAAAAAAACATCGGGCGGTAGCGCAGTCTGGCTAGCGCACCTGCTTTGGGAGCAGGGGGTCGCGGGTTCGAATCCCGCTCGCCCGACCATTTTAAGGCATTCCCCAAAAAAACCTGTAGGCAAGCAGCCACAGGTTTTTTTTGGTCCTCCAGAAAAAGGAAAGGCCCGTTCCCGATACATGCCTTGATAAGCTCCTGCTCTCGCCGCGCACTATTCTTTTTCGGAAAGCGAAATGACGGAAGCGACAGCGATGGCCGTGGATATCCTGCTTTGACGAATGCAAGGAGCGGCGCAAGCCTGCCAGATGAGCTGCAGGGTTTCCGGCTTCAGTTCGGTGCCCATAGTAGCGAGGATGGAATAGGGCTTGCTCCTTTTTGAGACAAAGTCTCATGAACTATCTTGACATCTTTTCTTTTGCCTCCATATGTGCAGCCCAGTTTTTCCGCACTATGGCCGCCAACACATCCATCAATCCGCCACACGACACCATCCTTCCGCTTGGTGCCGGGCCTGTCGGTGGACAGTCCTATGCGCCGCCTGGCGTGACTACTCTTGGGGACATCGCCGCCGTAAGTGCCTCGGCAAGCACCGTCTCCCTCCCCTCAATCACCGCGCTCTGGACGCTCGTTACATGGTCCTGTTGCGCCGCCGTCAGCGTAACTGGCCTTACACACCCCCCGCAACGATACACCTCAACGCAGCAAATTCAGGAACCCATCCCGGCAACCCTTATCAAAGTCGAACTCACCAATGAAATCACCGCCGAAGTCGCCTCTCCCTCCGAAGCCTACACCCCGCTCCCGTTGACAACCCCCGATAGCCCGCCACCGCCGCCGCCCACACTCTCTGCCCCGCTCGACACCATCCCCGTCGCCGATCCTGCCTCAATTGAATTCGCACTCCCCATCGAAGCACCAACCCAACTCGTGCCCGCTCCTCAAGCCGCTTACGCCGCCCCGCTGCCCAAAAAAGACGATACCCCGCCACCGCCTCCCGCCCCGCCTCCAGCGCCCGTTGCAGCCCCCGCCGCCCCGGCCCCGGCCCCGGTCACACCGCCTCCCCCTGCCCCTCCCGCCCCTGCTGCCCCCCACCGCATCACCTACGGGCAAGGCCTTGGCCGCCAGCCCGCGCCCAATTATCCTTATCAAGCCATCCGCCGTAGCCAGACGGGCACTGTCCGGGTCCGCTTCACGGTCGGCACCGACGGGCATGTCCTTCAAGCCGAGCCAGTCGTCCCCTGCGACTGGCCTCTCCTCAACGACTCCGCCGCCTCCACCGTCCACCACCGCTGGCGTTTCCCTCCCGGCCCCGAACGCGTTTACGAAGTGGACATCCGTTTTGAGCTTCAGGACAGTCAGCCTTGACACTACACAACACAACGAAAACACCATGCACCCGCTGTTATCCAATACTATCGTCGAAACCTTCCTCAAAGGTGGCCCTGTTATGTGGCCCATACTCCTGTGCTTTATCACCTGCCTCGTCGTCCTCCTCGAACGCTCGCTCTGGTGGTGGTCTCTCGCCAAGCGCTCCAACGACACCACGCTCGCCATCGTCTTCACGGCCATCAGCACAGGTGCCTTTAGCATCGCCGCGCAACGCGCATCCGACCCCGCTGATCCCTTTCTGCGCACCATCTACAAGGGCATTACCCATGCCCACCTCTCCTTGCTCGGTGCCATGCAACTCGAAGCCTCAGACGAAATCGAAAAAGCCGACAAACGCCTCTGGATACTCGCCACCTTCATCACCCTCGCCCCGCTCCTCGGACTGCTCGGCACTGTCACCGGAATCAAAAATTCATTTGACGCCATCGGTGCCGACGAACTCGCCGCCACCAAGGTCACAGGCGGTATCGCCGAAGCCCTCATCGCCACTGGCTGCGGTCTGGCCATCGCCATCCTCTGCCTCCTCCCCTACAACTATTTCAACCGCCGCCTCGCCCACTTCCGTGCCCGGCTTGAGCGCACCATCAACCACGTCGAACTCCTCGTCGAGTCTGCCAAACACCACGGGCACAACATCGAAGACTTTGCCCGCGACGTCGCTGCCCGCCAACACGGCACTGCAACCCACGACGCCACACACCAATGCCCGTAAAACTCGGTTCAAAACTCTCTTCGGAAAACGAAGCCAAGATTGAGGTCATACCCCTCATTGACATCATGTTTTTCCTCCTCGCCTCGTTCATGCTCGTCAGCCTCAGCATGGTAAACCTCAAGCGCGTTCAGGTAAACCTTCCCACTTCCACTACTGCCACCACCGAATTGAAAACCGACCTCATCAGCGTCTCAGTGGACAAAGCCGGCATCATTTACCTCGAAAAAACGCCCATCGGCCCGGACGAACTCGCCCGCACCCTTCAAGCCCGTTTCAAGACCGACCCCAAGATACGTCTTATCATCAGCGGCGACATGGACGCACGCCACCGCGACATGAGCCGCGCCCTCGATGCCGCCCGCTCCGCCGGCATCCAGAACATCGCCTTTGAAGTTGCCCCGCCCAAATAATATAAACAACCAATGACTATCGTGCGCACCCTTGCCATCCTGAATCTCCTCGGCGTCATCCTCCTGGGCACCCTTTGCGGCTATCAATGGAAAAATGAGTCCCGGCTCATGCTCGAAGTGAACGGCCTCCTCCAAGTCAAAGATGGTAACGAAAAGCAAATTGCCGCACACGAAAAGACCATCGCCGGGCAGGCAGGCGACATCACCCTCTTCAAAAGCCAACTCAGCGCCACCCGGGAAGAACTCGCCCAAACAACAAAAACACTCCGCGCCGCCGAGCGCGACAATGCGCGCCTCACGCAAGACTGCGAGCAACTCAAAGCAAACATCGAGATCTGGAAAGAGGCCGTCAAAGACCGCGACGAGCACATAGCCGAAGCCAACGAGCGGATAAAAGACCTCGTGGAACGCGTCAATGAGGGCGTCCTGAAATACAACGAACTTGCCAAAAAACACAACGATCTGGTTGCCCTCGTGAACACCACGCGCGAACAGCTCGCCCAAGCCTACAAGGACCTTGATGACACACGGCGCAAACTCTACAAAGCCCTTGGTCAAAAAGTGCCGGACGAAGCCCCATCGCCCAACCCGGCACCGAAGACACCAGAGGCGTCGCCGGGAGATGGCGTGAAACGGCAGGATCAAGGCGAGCCACCCGCTCCGGGCCAGTAACGGCGTTCTCTTGAGTGCAAGACCTGCACCTCAAAAAGTGGAAGCGGCGTCTCGCCGCTTAAAAGCAGCAGCGCAGGCGAAGACAAAGCGTCAAAGAGTCCAACATGTATGCGGAGACACCGCATTTGTTTTTTGACAGCAAGCGCCCCGCTACTCACTTTCCGCGCCATGCCATACACCATCGGACTTGACTATGGAACAAACTCCGCCCGCGCACTCGTCGTGGATTGCACGGACGGACGCGAAATCGGCGCTGCCGTCGTGGACTACCCCTCCGGGCATCAGGGCATCTTGCTCAACGCTTCGGATCACCATCTCGCCCGGCAAAACCCGGCAGACTACCTCTTCGCGCTCGAGCACGCCACACGCCGCGCCATCGAAGCAGCACGCCGCGCAGACCCCGCGTTTGACGCCACAAAAGTCATCGGCATCGGCATGGACGGCACCGGCTCCAGCCCTTTGCCCGTGGACGCGCAAAACGACCCGCTCGCGCTCGACCCTCGGTTTACCGCAAATCTCAATGCCCAATGCTGGCTGTGGAAAGACCACACGGGCATCCCGGAAGCCGAGGCCATCACGCAGACCGCACGCCGCCTGCGCCCAAACTACCTTGCCAAAATCGGCGGCACATATTCTTCGGAATGGTTTTGGGCAAAAATCTGGCACTGTCTCAAAACCGACCCCGCCGCCTTTGACGCGGCATTTTCCTGGGTCGAGCTTTCCGACTTCATCCCCGCCACCCTCGCCGGCGTCCGGGACCCGCGCGCCATCGTGCGCGGCATCTGCATGGCAGGGCACAAGGCCATGTATTCCGACGAGTGGGGCGGACTCCCGGACACCGCCTTCCTCGCTACGCTTGACCCGCGCCTAGCCGCCTTGCGTGAGCGCCTTTACACCGCTGCCTACGACGCCTCTACGCCCGCCGGCAAGCTCTGCCCGCAGTGGGCAGAAAAGCTCGGCCTGCCCGTCGGCATCCCGATTGCCATCGGCGAGATGGATGTCCACTACGGAGCCATCGGCTGCGGTGTGGATGAAGGCACGCTCATCAAAGTCATCGGCACCTCCACCTGCGACTGCGCCGTTGTCTCCGGAGAAAAATCCGTGGCCGACATCCCCGGCGTGTGCGGCGTCGTCAAGGGCGCCATCTTGCCGGGATTTACCGGCATAGAGGCCGGGCAATCCGCCGTGGGAGACATTTTCAAATGGTTCGTCGAATGCGTTCTAGGCGATGCCTCGCTGCACGCCGTGCTCACCACAGAAGCCACCGCGCTCAAACCCGGTCAATCGGGCCTGCTCGCGCTGGACTGGAACAACGGCAACCGCACTATCCTCGTTGACCAGCGTCTGACCGGCCTACTACTGGGGCAGACACTTTACACGACACGCGCCGAGATATACCGCGCACTCATCGAGGCCACGGCGTTTGGCGCACGGGCCATTATCGAACGCATCCGCGAATACGGCGTGCCCGTCGTGCGCATCGTGTGTTCGGGCGGCATTGCGGAGAAAAACCCGCTCCTGATGCAAATCTACGCCGATGTGACTGGTTGCGAAATCCGCGTCTCGCGCTCCGCGCAAGCCTGTGCCCTTGGTGCGGCAGTTGGCGCGGCGGTGATCGCCGGTGCGCACCGCGATTTCCAGACTGCACAAGCGGCGATGACTGCGCTCAAGCCCGTAAGCTACAAACCGGAAGCCGACGCTGTTGCCGTCTATGAGCGGCTTTACGCGCTTTACCGGACGCTGCACGACGCCTTCGGAGGCGTGACTAAATCCGCCGATCTTGGCGGCGTGATGAAGGAGTTGCTGGCGATAAAAGCGGAGCAATTCGCGCCGGTGTGAGGCGTCTAGACACTCCTAATCATTCACGAATTTCACGAATTTTTTGTTCTCCCGGAGCACAAAAACGATCCCCATTTTAAACACGGATGAGACGGATATTTGAGGATGTCCGTCGCGATTGGAATAATCGTTTGGGACGGAATGCGTTTTTTGGCGGCGAGTTTTCCGATTCCGACGCCCATCTTAAAATAGCCGTGTTACCCGTGGTTAAAATTGAGACCTTGTGACATCTTTCGTCCTTTTTCGTCTGTGCTCTTTCGTAGCAAGCGGGATTAAAATGACAACGTGCTCCTCAATCCAAACACGACAGCCGTCTTGCGTTTCCCGGAATCCTCACGGCGAAGCGGATTGAACAAGAACTGGGTGTCCACTTGCACACTCCACCACTCGGTGAGCTTTGCCGCGTAGGTCAGTTCTAAGGTCGTCTCGACACCAGCGATCTCCCCGTCGGCATCGCGAAACGAATGCCCGTATTTTGTCATGGAGACACCGGCACCCAAAACATCGTCGGGGCGCGAGGGAATCGGCCCAAACCAGTTCAAACCGGTATCGGCGTAAAGCGCCACGACAGTGCGATCACTTTGCGGGCTCCAGCCGACACGCCAAAAAGCACCAAGGACAGTCGCGTCTTCTTTGCCGGGGATGAGATTTATATCCTGAATTGCATAAAAGCTGAACAGGCCATGGGCGACGGCATCTTCGTGTGCGCTGTTTTGTCTCCGGAAATTGGCAACCTTCGCAGTGTGCGCAACAAGGCCCAGTTTGAAAGAGGTCGGTATCTTCCCAAAAGCGGTGGAAAACGCCGCCTCGCTGAAAATAAGAATGCCGCCCTCGTGCGAATGTTCCCAGTCGGTCCCGTAGTTCGTGTGCGAGTCCTGGCCGGGACCACTGTAGTAGAGACCAGTTTGCCAACTGAAACGTTCACCGGGCTTCCAGTTGAACCACACGCCGGGTGAGGCAACGGCATACACAGGATAGGCTGAGTTTCCTCTGAAAAGTGGCGTGGCGACCTGAGAAGGCATGGATCCAAAAGCGGAATTAAGAAAGAGCGCTGAATAGTCCGACGACATAAAATCATCGTCCGCGGCAAGTTGTCCTAACTTGACCGTATAATGCCCTTCCGACCACGTTTGGGAGAAATAGAAATTGTAGAGACGGATACGCGCACGGTCGGCGGCCATGATGTTGCTCGCCGGATTGGCCGCTCCCGTGTAATCGGCAAACGCGCTGGAACACTGGCGATTCTCGGCCCAATGGACGTTGGCAAAAAAGGAAAGCCCGGCAGGCCCGCCGATTTTCTCAAAGTTGATCGTAAACCCGGCATCCAAAAGCGAATCCCACCAACCGGTATTCTTCACCCCGCCAGCGGTATTGTGCCAGCCCTCGACATGGAAGGTAGCAAACGGCTCAAACGCCGACGCCTCTTTCTCCGCAGCTTCGGCGACAACCGAAGGCATGTCTGGCACCACTGGCATAGCGGCAGTTTCAGCTCCCTGCAGCGGCGGAAACACCACAACGGGAAACGATGAAAAAATAGAGAACAGCAGTTTTTCAACATTGGTATTAAGCATGAGACTCATTCTCTTTCAAAAAATGACAGACATTTTCTTTTTGCAATTAAGTAATGAGTCGCAGTCTCAAAATATATTTTTCCTTTTTCTCTGCCCTCCACCCTCCATTCCTTCCCTCGCGATGAACCGCTGTTTTTGCCTTTTAGCTTTTCTTCCCCGCCCGACTCGTTATGCGCCCATCTCTTCTTTCTCTCTATGAAACTTCAAAAAGTTGCCATTCTCACTGCGGGCGGTCTCGCCCCATGTCTCTCCTCCGCCGTCGGCGGACTCATCGAGCGCTACAGCGAAATCGCACCCGATGTCGAAATCATCTGCTACAAGAGCGGATACAAAGGGCTGCTCCTCGGCGACAGCGTGAAAGTCACGCCTGCCATCCGCGCCAACGCCGCCTTCCTGCACAAACTCGGCGGCAGCCCCATCGGTAATGGCCGCGTCAAACTCACCAACGTCAAAGACTGCATCAAGCGCGGCCTCGTCAAAGAAGGGCAAAGCCCGCAAAAAGTCGCCGCAGACCAGCTCGTCAAAGACGGCGTCCAAGTCCTCCACACTATCGGTGGCGACGACACCAATACAGCCGCCGCAGACCTCGCCGCCTTCCTCAAAGCGAACAATTACAACCTCACCGTCATTGGTCTGCCCAAGACCGTGGACAACGACGTGTATCCCATCAAACAGAGCCTCGGCGCATGGACAGCCGCCGAAGAAGGCGCACGCTTCTTCGCCAACGTCGTTGCCGAGCACAGTGCCAACCCGCGCATGTTGATTGTGCACGAAGTCATGGGCCGCAATTGCGGCTGGCTCACCGCCGCCACCGCCGCCGAATACCGCCGCTTGCTCAAGTCGAAAGACTTCCTCGACGAAATCGGCGACGGCACCGCGCAGGCCGACATCCACGGCATCTACATCCCCGAAACGCTCATTGACATCGCCGCCGAAGCCAAACGCCTCCGCACCGTCATGGACAAGCTCGACTGCGTGAA
>JAITXH010000144.1 GCA_031284845.1 Puniceicoccales bacterium
GGTTAAAATGAAGCCTGCCACCGCCCACCCGCCCAGTATGGACACGCGGCTTTTGATTTGAGATTGGAGATCGGAAATCGGAAATTGTTTTTTTGTTGTTCGTGAAATGCGCGTTTGGCGACGGAAGGCGTCTTTTTAGCGGCGGGTCTTCCGATTCCGGCGGCCATCTTAAAATATCCGTGCCATCCGTGGTTAAAGTGAGCGCCTGCCATCGTCCGCCTGCCCAGTGTGGACACGCGGCTTTTGATTTGAGATTGGAAATTGGAGATTTGAAATTGTTTTTTTGTTGTTCGTGAAGTGTGCGCTTGGCGACGGAAGGCGTCTTTTTGGCGGCGTGTCATCCGTGGTTAAAATGACGCCTGCCACCGCCAACTCGCCCAGTGCGATAGGCCGTCTGATAAAAAAAACGCCGCAGGAGGAAATCCCCCGGCGGCGTTTTCATTATTTACAGACGTATTTATTTATTTCCCAATTTTTCATCGAGCACTTTGAGCAGGAACGGTTCGGGCACTACTTGCGGGTAAGTCTTCAAAATCTTGAACTGCCCATTCGCACGCGTCTCACCGATATAGACGTTTTTGGTCGCGTGGTGATTTGCCAGCATGGTGATTTTTCCGCTGGGGCCGTCAAAGGCGATGGTGCCCGATTCAAGAACCTTGCGCACGGCGTCCACATCAAAGGTGCCGGCTTTTTCGACAGCTTTCTTCCAAAGGTAGACTCCATTGTAGGAGAGCACCATGGGGCTGTCCACCGCACGGTTATCTTTCACGACGCCGGGATGGCGTTGCGTCGCCAACCAGGTATTCCAACGGGCGAGAAATGTTTTGTTTTCCAAACCGGGCAGGGATTGGAAGTAGGTCCAGCAACCAAGCTCGCCGACGAGGTCTTTGGTGGGCAATGCACGCAACTCATCTTCTGCCAAGCTGAAGGATACCACGGGGCATTCTCCGGGCGTAAGACCCGCGGAAGCGATTTCCTTGAAAAAGGGCACATTGGAGTCCCCGTTGATGGTGTTGATGACACAGGCGTCTCCCGCGGCGGCGAAGGTCTTGATTTCCGAAACGATTTGCTGGAAATCCATGTGGCTGAACGGCACGTATTTCCCCGCGGAGATGACTCTGCCGTCTCCGTCTTTTCGCAGCCCGCCGCCGATGTTGTTGACAGTTATGCCCTTGGTGAGCAGATATTTGAACAATATCAGATTGGTCGTCTGCGGATAAACGTAATCCGTGCCAACGAGGTAAAAGCGCTTTTTGCCCTGTGCGAGCAGGTAATCTATCGCGGGGAGGGCTTGTTGGTTCACGGCTTCTGCGGTGTAGAAAATGTTTTTGGACAATTCTTCGCCTTCGTATTGCACCGGGTAAAAAAGCAAGCCGTTGAATTGCTCAAAGACGGGCAAAACGGATTTGCGGCTAACCGAAGTCCAGCAGCCGAAAACGACAGCGGCTTTATCTTGTGCGAGGAGCTGTTTTGATTTCTCGGCGAAGAGCGGCCAATTGGACGCGCCGTCAACGATGACGGGTTCTATCTTTTTGCCAAGGACACCGCCGCTCAGGTTGATTTCATCGAAGGCGAAGAGGAGCGTATCACGCAGGGATGTCTCGCTGATGGCCATAGTGCCGGAGAGGGAGTGGAGCACGCCGACGCGGACTTTGCCCCCTTCGAGGTTAATTTCGTTCGCCATAGCACAGGGCTTGGGAGCGAAGACAGATGCGACTGCCAAAAGACAGCCTGCAAGGAGTTTTGATTTCATGAGCATTGCTTTGTTAGTGTTTTCTCTGCCGGAACCTCCCGGCATTGCGGGGACAAAGCAGCAAATGTGCCAACCACGTGGCAGGCAAAGGAACAGGAGCGCCCGCGCTACGCCGACGCTCCTGCACGGAATACAAGTCGAGCCGACCTGCTATTCGCCGTAAACGATGGTTGTCGTCTTGGCGTAGATGCCGAGAAAAACCGTGCCGTGGACATCAACGGCGCTGATTTTTGTAATGCCCGCAGAATCTGCGGCTTCTTTGATGCCGACCGCGCCAACAGAAATGCCGAGGATGTTATGGACAGTGGCTTCACCGCGCTTGGAACCTTTGAGCGAGTTACCCGTGGCGGTGTGCGCCAGCGTGGTATCGCCGTAGATGGTCCCAAAGCTATTGGGTTGTGCGCATCCCGTGAGGGAAACGACGGCAGCCAAGGCTGCGAATGTGAGGATATTTTTCTTCATATGGACTAATTTTATACAAAATGACCCGGCAATGTTCTTTTACCGTCGAGCCGAGCCGCCCCGACGGTAAAAACCGTGGCGGAAGCTGCCGGTATTTTGCTGTTTTGTCAACAGATACAAAAGGACAGGATGCCAAAAAACCGCCAAAGCGCGGCAGGGGTTTACGGAATGTGCAGACCGTTTCGCAGGAGGTTGGTCAGCTCCGCATCATTTGCGCATTGAAACTTTGCAAGCACACCATTCTTTCAGCGCCATGTGTTTATCTTTTTCTTTCCCGATTCCCGCTTCCATACGCGTCATCCTGTTGGCTGCGGCAGTGCTCGCCGCCGGATGCGCAGGCGGGAACGCCCTCAGTGACCCGGATAGCGGCTATGCGCGTTCCTATGCCGTAGTCGTCTCAAAAGACACTTACGCGCAAGCGGAGTGGAAGGCGGTCGCCGACGCCCTCGTGCTCAAACATGCGGCGGAGCTTGTGGTGCATTCCGGGCTGGTGACACAGTCCCGGGAAGCGTTGTCCGCGCTCATGCCGCGCTATACGGCGTTTGTCGCACGCCCGGAAGAATGCGGGCGCGACTACATCGCCGCCGTCCACCGGCTCACCCGCCGGCTCGACAGCGACCCCTGGCTGGATACGCAGTGGGGCGTCATCACCGGTAGCGACGCCGCCAGTGCATTGCGCATAACGCAAGTGGACGCCCCGCTCGTGGTCCGCAAAGGACTCTCGACCACAGGTCTCAATCCGGAGCTCTTTGACGAATTCTTCCTCATCCGCGATGGCAATCCTCCCGGCAACTGGATCTGGAAAAAGCCGGGTGCAGCGGAAACCAAGGGCAGCGGGCATCAGGGCAAGAGCGATGCAGATGCCTGGGCGGAACACTTCGAATCCGGCCCCGATCTGATCGTCTCCTCGGCGCATGGTTACGAAAACGGCCTCGAAATGCCGTTCAGCCGGGGCATCATCCGCGTGGTGGACGGCAAACTATACCCGCTCTCCGATGTGCGTATGCGCAGGCCTTCTGAGGGTGCCACGCCGATAGCAGAAACGGGGAACCCCAAGGTCTATTTCCCGGTGGGCAATTGCCTCATTGGCCATGTCAACAGTCCGCACTGCATGGTGACGACGATGATGGGTGCCCATGGCGTCCGGCAGATGGCCGGCTACACGGTGAACACCTGGTTTGGCCGGGGCGGCTGGGATATGCTCGGCCTCTGGCAGGTTTTGGCAGGACGCAATACCTTCAGCGAAAGTTTCTTTTTCAACCAGCAATGGATGCTGCATGACATCGCTGCGCTGGACCCCAAGGCGCTCGACTACGAAATCGCGCTGGGATCGGGCGAGGTGGACATCTCCGGGCATGTGCGTGGCATGATTGCCGCCGGGCTGCGCTTCGACCCGCGCAACATGATGCGCGGCGGCGACAAATCGCCGGACCGCCAGCTCGTCGGATTGCTCTGGGACATTGATACGGTGGCTTTTTACGGCGACCCCGCATGGCGCACGGTATTGGATGCGGCAAAGACTCAGCCCTTTCTTGAGACCAGCCTCGTTTCCTCCGGAAACAAGCACACGCTCACGGTGAAGATCCTCGACGCTACTGCGGCTGCGGGCAACAACACGCCAGTGGGCGTAATCTTCAGCACGCGCTTGAAGAACATCGCGCTGTTGTCCGGCGAAGACTATAAGCCTATCGTGGCAGATAATTTTATTCTGGTGCTCAAGCCGCAGCCGAAAAAGGGCGAGACGGAATTTACAGTGGAATTCACAGGGGAGCCGATCGAAGTGCTGCCCCGCAGCAAAGCGGTGAAAGATTAGGAACAGTGAGAGCCCACAAATTTCGTGAAATTCGTGGACGAATAATGGCGTTGAAACAGGAGAAGAGCATGGGATGGCTGCGAATTTTTAATTTTTAATTTTTAATTTTTAATTCAGACTGCCCGGCACATGAAAATCCCGCTCCGCAGCTCCATCAGCACCGAAGGCCGCCGCATGGCCGGTGCGCGCGCCCTCTGGCGTGCCAACGGCATGAAGGACGCCCAATTCGGCAAACCGCTCATCGCCATCGTCAACTCATTTACCCAATTCGTCCCCGGCCACACACACCTCCACGCCATCGGCCAACAGGCCAAAGCCGCCATCGAGGCCCTGGGCTGCTTCGCCGCCGAGTTTGACACCATCGCCATAGACGACGGCATCGCCATGGGGCACGACGGGATGCTCTACTCCCTGCCCTCCCGCGACCTCATCGCCGACAGCGTCGAATACATGGTCAACGCCCACAAAGCCGACGCCATGCTCTGCATAAGCAACTGCGACAAAATCACCCCCGGCATGTTGATGGCCGCCATGCGCCTGAACATCCCTGCGGTCTTCGTCTCCGGCGGCCCCATGGAAGCGGGCGAATCCGGCGACCGCCATCTCGACCTCATCAACGTCATGATCGAAGCCGCGGATGCCGCCATCCCCGACGCCCAAATCGAGACTCTCGAACACGCTGCCTGCCCCACCTGCGGCTCCTGTTCCGGCATGTTCACGGCCAACTCGATGAACTGCCTCAACGAAGCCATCGGCCTCGCCCTTCCCGGCAACGGCACCATCGTCGCCACCCACAAAAACCGTGCCCGCCTCTTTCAGGACGCCGCCGCTCTCATCGTCGCCAACGCCACCAAATACTACCGCGACGGCGACGCCAGCGTCCTTCCCCGCTCCATCGCCACCCGCGCCGCCTTCCTCAACGCCATGTCTCTCGACATCGCCATGGGCGGCTCCACGAACACCATCTTGCACCTCCTCGCCATCGCCAACGAAGGCGAAGTCTCCTTCACCATGGACGACATAGACGCCCTCTCCCGCCGCGTCCCCTGCTTGTGTAAAGTCGCCCCCAACACACCCAAATACCACATCCAGGACGTCAACCGTGCCGGCGGCATCCTCGGCATCATGGGCGAACTCGCCGCCGCCGGTCTCGTGGACACCTCCATCCGCCGCGCCGACGGCCTCACCTTGGGCGAGGCCATCGCGCAATACCGCATCACCGCCGACGGCACCAGCACCGACGCCACCCGCATTTTTCGCTCCGCTCCCGCCCGCCGCTTCAACCTCACTCTCGGTTCTCAGGAAACCTACTACGACACCCTCGACACCGACCGCGCTGCCGGTTGCATCCGCGATGCCGCCCACGCTTACACCCGCGACGGCGGCCTCGCCATCCTCAAGGGCAACATCGCCCGGCAAGGCTGCGTCGTCAAAACCGCCGGAGTGGACGAGAGCATTTTCAAGTTCACCGGCACCGCCCGCGTCTTCCACTCCCAAGACGCCGCGAGCCAAGGTATCCTCCTCGATCAAGTCCACGCCGGAGACGTCGTCATCATCACTTACGAAGGTCCCCGTGGCGGCCCCGGTATGCAGGAAATGCTTTACCCCACTTCCTACATCAAATCGAAACACCTCGGCAAAGCCTGTGCCCTCATCACCGACGGGCGTTTTTCCGGAGGCACCTCCGGTCTCTCCATCGGGCACGTTTCGCCCGAAGCTGCCGCCGGTGGCGACATCGCCCTCGTCCGCAACGGCGACATCATCGAGATAGACATCCCGGCCCGCACGATCAACGTCCGCCTCACGGACGCCGAGTTGGACGCCCGCCGCCTCGAAGAGCAATCGAAGGGCAAAGACGCCTACAAGCCGAACCGCGACCGCCAAATCTCCAAGGCCCTCCGCGCCTACGCCCGTGCTGTCAGCAGTGCCGACCTCGGCGGCGTGCGCATCGTGGAGTGAAGCGGGGAGCCCTGCGGACTTGCGATATTAAAAAATCCAATTGCCAGCGCGACAAAACCTCTTTGATTGATAATAAATATAGAGGTTTTGCATGAACACATCTTCCACGACATCTTCTCTGCGACGGGCTTTTTCCGTGGCAACCGTGCAGCGGTCACGAGCGGTAGAAGGCTTTGGCGTTTCGCGGGCGAGTCTTCAGGCAGCGACCCGCGACGGGCTGCTTGTCCGCATTGGACGTGGCCTTTACCGTTTACCGAACAGCAAAAAAATCACGGCGAATCATACTCTCGCTATGGTGGCTCAATGCGTCCCCAAGGCCGTATTTTGCCTGCTGAGCGCTCTGCGTTTTCACAATCTCACCACGCAAATTCCTCACGAAGTTTATATCGCTCTACCAGCTGGAGCGTGGCGTCCGCGCCTTGATTTTGTCTCTCTGCATATCGCCCATTTTTCGTCGGCTTCTCTTGCTGAAGGAGTCGAGTCCCACGATGTTGAAGGCGTGGCGATACAGGTTTTTTCTCCGGCCAAAACGGTCGCCGACTGTTTCAAATTTCGCAACAAACTTGGCGTGGACGTTGCTATTGAAGCCCTGCGGGAGACGCTGAACGAAAGACGCGCCTCGCCGTCGGAAATCGCCCATTTTGCAAAAATCAACCGCGTGTCCAACGTGATGCGTCCCTATCTCGAAAGTTTCACATGAGTAATACCATTTCCCGTCCAAACGCATAATAATCCAGGAATAAAAGGGAGCGAAGCGGCTCTGTTCGTACCGCAGGTTTCCAAACCTGCTCCGCCGCGTCCTGAAAGGCGCGGCGGTAGAGACGCACATTTACACCGTCTACTCCCGATTTCCCTACGACTTCCGTGGCCAACTGCGTCGCGGGTGTCTCGCCCTTCAAGCGAGACCCGCCTATCGGCGGAGCAGGTTTGGAAACCTGCGGTACAAGCGCCGAGACATCAATTATTATGCGCTTGAATGAGAAATGGTATAGGACCATTTCCCATCAAAAATCACTTTATAGAAATGGAGCGCTGCGGCTTAGAGGGCCAACGGCCCAAGGCTACACGCGGGTTTTCACTTTATCCAAGGCGCGCCAGACATACCAGATATAGGCCAACACAAAGGGGATGAAGAGCGAGACCACCGACATCGTCTTCAAAGTGAAAAGGCTGGAGCTGCTGTTTGCCAGTGTCAGCGAGCTTTGCATATCCACCAGCGACGGGTAGTAAGCAGTCCCGTTCAGCCCTGCAATCAAGAGGACGACGAGGACAACGAGCACCGTCCCCGGGCCGGTAAACCAAATCCCGCGCACAAAAGCCGGCTTCAAAAGACTCCACGCGATACCCGCCAGCACGAGCACCACTCCCACCAGCAACAAGGCCAGCGTCCACGGCAGAGCGAGCAAGTTGTGCCAGTATTTGAACGACTCTTCGGCAAGCACGCCCGTTGTCGCATTCTCCGCGAGACCGGTCTTGAAAAGGAGATTGCCCAGCCACGGCAGGAAGAAGAGCAGGAAGGCCACTGCATTGATGAGGAGGTGCCGCCGCGCACCGCTGCGCACCTGCACGTCGTCAATGTTGTTGATAAAATAGAGGCAGGCCAGCGTCCGCGCCAAAAAGAAGACTGCCAGCCCCAGGGCGACATTCCACAGATTGCCCACCGCCTCCAATCCGTGCAGTGGGTTTTGCCACGAAGAGATGATCGGCATGATACCCGTGAGGTTCTCCTTGTTCACCACAAAATCAGCGCCGAAAAAAAGTGTCGAGACTGCCGCGCCAAGTAGCACCGGGCCTAGCACGCCGTTGGCAAAAAGGAAGGCGCGGTAGGTGCCCCGCCCGAGCAAATTACCCCGCCGGGCGATGTATTCATAAGAGACGGCTTGCACGACAAAGGAAAACAGGATGGCCATCCACACCCAGTATGCGCCGCCGAAACTGGTCGAGTAAAACAAGGGGAACGATGCAAAAAATGCACCGCCAAACGTGACGAGCGTCGTGAACGTCAGCTCCCATTTTTTGCCAAGAGATCGCAAAAGCGCATTCAGTTGTGCCTCCGTTTTGCCGAGCGAGTAGAGCAACGATTGCCCGCCTTGCACGAAGAGCATGAATACCAGCAGCGCCCCTAGCAGGGAGACGATGAACCACCAGTAGTTTTGATAGAAGGAGTAATTGAGTTCCATGGCTTGTGACGCCTGCATTCCACCAGACTGCGAGTGGTTTTGGCAAATCTTTTAGCCCCGCATATTTCATGGCAAAGCCGGGCGTCGTCCGCGCCCGCCGTTTATTCGAATATGACAAGCGGGAGCGGGATATCATCCGGACGGCTTATGTAGGCCGCGACCCACCCTTTGCCGCGTTCCACCAGGGGAGTGCTCACCGAATCATTGAACTTTTTCTGCCTCAGCTTGAGTGCTTCTTCATATTGCCACGCCGCCTTGTGCTTCGCCTGCCAGTCGTCCAAAGCGGCGTCAATGGTCTTGGTGTCACTGGCACTTGTGCGCTTTTTTTCCAGCGCGTTTATCTCGGCCATGAATTTTTCCACCTGCAGGTGATGCTGCTGCTGGCTGCGGGAGAGCACGCCTAGAATACTGGAATGCGTCACAGCGGGGTCGGTGTATTGCGCGGCAACGTCGGTATCGGAAAGAGGATAGAGGACGAGCTGGGCGGTGCTGTTGATTTTAAACCGCTCCAGTGCCGTCCGCATCCACGCGGGAATGGCAAGGGAATCTTTGGTCTGATCGAACTCAAGCAGGCTGCGCGAGGCCTTGAGCGGCGGCGGCAACGAATCCGGGGAAAGGAGAAGCAGGGAAACGGTGGTCTTCTCCTGCTGTGCGGCAACGGAAGCAGGCGGGCGGGAGCCTTTTTTATTTAGTTTGGGCGGCGCGGTGTGGTTGCCCACGAGCGTGAAATTGAGGCTGCGCCCGGAGGCAAATAAGGTCTCGACGGGGAAATCAGGCTGTGTGCCGGGAGCAGGGGTGTGCTCGAGCCGGAGGCGGCCCTTTTCCTCTTTCAAGCGGATGCGCGGAGCGCCCTTGGTGTCGGGGCGGATGAAGAGCACCTTTTTGCCCGAATCCAAATCCCCCTCAAGAATGGGTACTGGGACGGGTGCGGAGGCGATTTCATTCCAGCTATCAACAAAGGCGAGGGTGAGAGTGATCGAATTTTGAGCGTTCCCCAAAAAAGCGAGAAGGGGCTTATAGCTGAAAAGCGCATACCGGTCAGCGCTTGTCTCGGATTGGTTCCATCGGAGAAAGGCCATGGACGGAGGCGGAGGCGGCAGCAGCGCGAGGAAATCGAGCTGGGCGTCGAGCCGGGCAAACCGGGTTTGCGTGGCAACGGGCTGGCGCGCATTGGCGGCTTCTATCTTCCCGCGGGCCTCTTTGACGGCTTTGCGGCAGGCGGTAACAGCATCCAGGGGAAATTGCGGGGCGAGTGATTCAAACTGTCTCTCAAGCGCGGTGGCAAGCGCGGCGGCGAGATTGCTCTGGATGTAGGGGAGGTAATCGGCCTGCCGTTGCGCAGCCAGTTCGGGATCAATATCGTGGAGTTTTTTCCATGCATCGGCGGCGGCAGACCAGTCCGGCACACTCCGGGCAGCGTCCAGCTCACGCAAGACGCTCTGTGCCGCGTGGATTTTTTGAAGCTGCTCGGTAGAAATAGCATTCGGCTCTTCGGGGTTGGCGGCAGCGGAGGGGGTATTTGCCGGAACGGAGGAATCGGACTGTGAAGCTCCCGGTTGGTTTACCAGCCAGATCCCGACTCCTCCTCCGAGGATGAGTATGAAGATGCCGATGAAGACGAACAGGAGGCTGGATCTCCGGTCCCGTGCAGGCTCATCCCCGGCGGCAATCCCGCTTTCGGCTGCCGGAAGCTGCTCGCCCTCCGGCGTGCCGTGCGTCTCGCCGCGCAGCACAGGGGCAGCTTGCTGTTCACCGGACTCCGCCGCCGGCACATAGGCGGGCGCAGATTCGACAGGGCGCTGCTGTTTGCGCAAAAGAAGCCCGGAGCGGGCATACCGGACGGTTTCGGTGTCCGGAGGCGGCTGGCCGGGCGAGGTGCCGCCTTTGCCAACGGTGAAGCGCCACGGAGTCTGGGACGGGATGTCCGTTGGTTGCGCCTGCGTGCTGAAACCGGCAGTCCAAGGGCCACCGCGCACGAGAAGCGAAGACTCGGCAAAAAGGGCCAAAAGCGTGTCTGTGTCGGCTCCGGCAGGTGCGGCGAAAAGGATTTCTACTGGTTTGCCGTCAGGACAAAGACTGGCAGCGCACCCGGCATCTCCGGTGCTTTTTTTCCAGGTATCTGCGGGAAGCGCTGTCTTGCGGATGGCGATTTTTGCGGTGGCCGCAGGCTCTTCGGGGAGCCATTGCGGAGCGCCTTTCCATGTGGTCACCCAGGCTGTCCAGCGGCGGGCGACCTCGGCGGGCGGCGGCAGGGAGGCCATCTCGCTACTGGTGAAAACCAAGTGGTGAGCCAGATAGTTGCGGCGGCTGGTGTAATCAAGCCCGGCGTCGCAGTAACGGGTGATGACGCCATATGTATCGCTGGTGAGCGTGATGAGGCGGAAGGAAAAGATGGTGGGGCGTGCGCCGTCTGCGGCAGGTTCATAGACGCTGGCACGCTCAAGGGCGGCAACCAGACGCTCGGAAATGGCGCGGTGGCGGGCCACTGTGCTGAAGCCGGAGCGTCCCGGAACGAGGCCCGAAGGGGCGGAAGTGTAGATGAGCTGCCACATGGCGGAGCGCGTTTTTATTCCCGGCCCACAGACGGGATGATATCCGGCATGATTTTGTTGAACAGCCAGTAGGCGGGAATCTCAATGCCGATGGGTTCCAGCTTTTCAGGATCCGGGGCGAGCAATCCGGCGTTGGGGCCACCCTCCAGCGCGGAGGGCGAATGCCCGAGAGAGCTAACGGCGAAATAGCGCACGCTCTCGGAAAGCGATTCGGCGTGCGCGACAAGGCCGGGGCAAAGCCGGTCGAGCAACCCGCGCACAAGGGCGGAGTTGGCGTCAATAAGCGCGGAATCCAGTTTGCCGTTGGAGATGGGGCGCGGCAGGGCGCGGGCATCGAGAAGTTTTGCCCACACATCGCACTTGCCTACGAGGACGGCGATGGGAATCGGGATTTTTTCGCCGGGGGCGAGGCCAAGCATTTTTTTGACGCGCACTTCCATTTCGGCGAGGATGGTATCCTGCTGGTCGGCGCGTCCGTGCTGGCGGAGTTGCGGATCGGGCACATCGGTAAGCTCCTTGCGGAACTGGACGCTGCTGGTGGGATCGTAGAGGAAAAATATGCCCGAAGAGCGCACTACGTGCAGAGCGCCCGGCGAGTCGTCTATGCTGTGGCCGGGTTCAAAATGCTCGCCTGCGTTGTCATAAAAAATGACGGCGGAGTTGTGCGGCGGGCGGGTGTGCTCGTCGGAAAGCACGTAGATGAAGGGGCGCGGCAACGCGACCCATCTGCCGAAACGCGGCAGGCGCTCGTAGGTGGCACCCTCCATGGCCGTCTTGCCAAGGACGCATTCCTCTGGCGTGGCTCCGGAAAAGAGCTTTGTGCGCATCTGGTTGAGGAGCATGTTACCCGTGGGGTCTCCATCCTTGAAAACAAGGTTGAAATCGCGGGAAAGCCGTTCCTGCAACATGCGCGTCAAGACGGCAAGAAAGTAGGATTTACCGGAGCTGGGCGCACCGATGAGAGAAATAATCTGGTGGGGCAGATCGAGGTATCCGGGTGGAAGCTGGCGGCGGCAATGCGGGCAGGCCAACTCCGTGGCAGGCAGACCCATGGGGTCCACGGCCTGGCCGAAATCGTTGAACCGCGTCGGATTGAATCGCAACATGATGTCGGCACCGAGCACCGGGTCGCTGCGCAAAGACTCGTGTGTGGCAATGGCGAGGGCGTCGCCGGCATCGAAGCGCAACCAGCACGCCGGGCATAAAAAACGGCCCCTGTCGGGCGTATTGCCGGAGATGTTGTCACTGGCGGTAAGGGTGTCGGCGGCAGAAGCGAGGAAGAACCCGGTCTCAAGCCCTTCGGGGCAGACGGCGCAACGGGAAGGATCCCAGCCGTATTCGGCGGCGAGCTTGAGGATGTCCCGCGGCGGTGCTTCTCCGAGGAGTTCTCCGGTCTCCGTGTCAAATACCTGCCAGAGTTCGGCATTGAATCCGGGAGGCCATGTGGGTGGAGGGGCAGCTTGCAAAAGCAGTAAGCGGCGTCCGATTTGCAAGGAAAACGTCTCATCGCGAGGCAGTGATACTGCGGCGGAAAGCGGGATGCCGTTGACAAATACGGAGCCGGTGAGTCCGGATTCCGGCGGGGTAAGGACAATGCTTCCCTGCCGTGAATGAAACACGGCGGAAACGGCTTGCCCGGTGATGTCGGTCTCGTGGAGGACGTAAGGGAAATAGGTAATATGCTCGATAGTGCCCGCAAGACAGTCCACCAATATGAGCGGCACGGAGACGCTACGCGCGAGCGGCGGGCGTCCATCCAGAGAGTGAACTGGTGGTTGGTGGAATTGTTGCTGCTGGGGCATAGGACGAGGTGCGTTGCGGTTATTTTCGAGCAAAAGCGGAGCGTATGCTGCGAAGCTCGTAGGTGGACACACTGACCGGAGCGGTGTTCACTTACAAGCGCGAGTTGCAGGAAAAACACCGCACGGGGGGCGATGTTACACCTGCAAAAGGTTCAGAACGCGGGTGGTGTAAGCGCGAGGTGTTGTCTCTTGCCTTTTGCTTTTTGCCTTTAGCCTTCTGCGCGACCGTGTAAATCACACGGCTTATTCCCATGGCCTGTTCTCCTTTAAAATACTGGCAGATCGTCCGCGCACTCGGGTGGCGGTGGGCGGTGTTCCGTCTGCGCTATGCGTGGCGGGTGCGCAGCGGAGGTCTGCGGCGGGCGACACCGTGCGTGCCTTGGGGCGACATCCCCGGAGAGTTTGACGATCCGGCGACGGCGACGCGCTGGGTTACCCAATGGATAAGGCCAGAGCTGCCCGCCGCTGCGGTGTTGGCTGAGGCGAGGGGGGTGCTCGATGGGGAATTTGTGCTCTTTGGCTTTCACCATTGCCAGGCCGGGCACTTTCCCGATTGGCATCGCAGCCCGCTCGACGGGGCGATCGCACCCGCGGAACGCCATTGGAGCAGGATTTCGGATTTCGGATACGGCGACATCAAAAACATCTGGGAACTGAGCCGCTGGCCGTGGGCATTCACACTGGCACGCGCCTGGCATGTCTCGCGGGATGACAGGTTCGCGGCACGGTTTTGGGAATTGCTGGAAGACTGGATGGATAAAAACCCGCCGAACCGCGGGCCGAATTGGAAGTGCGGGCAGGAAACGGCGTTCCGGTTGTTCGCGGCGGTGTTCGCACGGGCGATGCTGGATGATGCGCCGTCCACGACACCTGCACGCCAGGCGCAATGGCGCCGGCTGGTGCGGGCATCGGGGATGCGCATCGCTGCTAATTTGGACTACGCGCTGAGCCAGGCGAATAATCACGGGGTGAGCGAATGCACGGGGCTGCTGACTGCGGGAGCGCTGGTCGGCGGAGACGTCGGGCGGCGGTGGTTCGCCCGTGGAGAGCGTGAGTTGGAAAAGCAACTCGCGGCACTCGTGTATGCCGACGGTGGATTCTCGCAACACTCGGCAGTGTATCACCGGGTGCTGTTGCACGACTTGCTTTGGGCAGCGGCGGTGTGGCGGCTGGAAGGCCTGCCTATGCCGGATTGGCTGCGAAACGCAGGTGCGCGGGCGACACGTTTTTTGGCCGCGCTGGTTGATGCGGATTCGGGGCGGGCGCACCTCTACGGGGCGAATGACGGCTCGAATGTGCTGCCTGCGGCAGGGTGCGATTATGCAGATTTCCGCCCGGCGGTGAAGGCCGGCGCCGACGTATTTTGCGACGGCGAGGAAGTCGTGCCGGGGGAGCTGAGCATCCATTTTCCGGATGCGGGTGTCAGGCTGTGGCGGCGCGGGGGGCTGTCGGTGTTGCTGCGCTGCCCGGAGCATTTCAGGCACCGGCCTTCGCACGCGGATTTGTTGCATCTGTCTGCGCTTTGGCGCGGGGAGCCGGTGCTGCTGGATCCGGGGAGCTTTTCGTATAACACAAAGGGTGTCTTTGCCGGGGGATTCGCCGGAGCTTTTGTGCATAATACGGCGACGCCGGACGGCGTTGAGCAAATGGAGCGCTTCAACCGATTCCTGTTTTTGCCGTGGCCGCACGGCTCAGCACACGAGGCGGACGGGGGCGCTTTTGAGGCGGCGCACTTTTCCTGGCGGAAGCGCCTGGGCGCAGTGCATACGCGGCGTGTGACGGTGCGCGAAGACGGCTTGGGGTTTTGCGTCGAAGACAGCTTTACAGCAGCAGCACCGCAGCGCTGGCGTTTGCACTGGTTGCTGGCGGATGGCGAGTTGAAGCACTCCGCAGACGGCGTCGAACTCCGGCTGCAAAAAGGGCGCTGCGTGATTCGCTGGGAGTGCGTAACGGCACTCGCGGTCTCAACGGTCAGGGCCGATGCAGCCTCGGTTCGCGGGTGGCACGCACCGCACTATCAGGATGCACAGCCGGCGCATTCGCTGGCCTTGGTTTCAGAGCCGATGACACAAACGAGAGTGCGGACAGTGTTCAGTTTCGAGTGAGTGATTTATTGTCTGAACGTTCCGTTATTTAAGTTTTACAATATCCCTATTCTGCTGGATGGCAGAAAGAAGTAATGGATTTTTTCCATGCGAAAAATCGCGTTATCTGCGCCATTATTGACATTTTGTTCAATCTCCAGCCTAGTAGCGCCGAAATCCATTCTAAATTATGTCTGGTATTTTTTTATTTCTCAGTGATTTTTCTTTCTTCCGCATGAGTCCCGTTGTGGACGACGGCATGGGATTCCGCCGTGAAATTTCACAGGAATCCGGTCGGCTTGAGCCGCCAATTTCGCGGAAGTCCGACACGCCCCTTTCTGGTGCCCGGTATGGCATCTGCTCTCCCGTTTTTCCCGGTTGCCCCTTCCCTGATAAGATTTTTGTCAGCAGACTAGCGGTGTCCGCTGGCATCATAAGTCATAACCGCTAACGATTCCCCCCTCGCTCCAACCTCCGCCCCTCCTCTCTTCCGTCCTCGGGAGAGAGGTGGGGGCGAGGGGGTTTTTTATCTACGGATTATACGAATTGGATGAGAAAATGGTTTCTCCGCTTTTGAGT
>JAITXH010000078.1 GCA_031284845.1 Puniceicoccales bacterium
CGCGACGATTTCTGGGCCAGCACGAGCAACAAACAACTCAACTTCCTCCAGCACATCTTCTCCATTCTCAAGCAATACGGACGCGCCGCCGTCGTGCTCCCCGACAATGTCCTTTTTGAGGGCGGCGCCGGTGAAACCATCCGCCGCCAACTCCTCCAGCAAGCCGATGTCCACACTCTCCTGCGCCTGCCGACGGGTATTTTTTATGCGCAAGGCGTGAAGGCGAATGTGCTCTTTTTCGACAAAAAGCCCGCGAACGACAAACGCCCGTGGACAGAAAAACTCTGGATCTACGACCTGCGCACGAACCAGCATTTCACGCTCAAGGAAAACCCGCTCAAGCCCGCCGACCTTGAGGACTTCGTGAAGTGTTATTTCGGGCAAAGTGGAAGCGGCGTCTCGCCGCTTAATCCCGAAGACAAGCGACGAGACGTCGCTTCCACTTTCGAGGCAAATAAGCGGCAGGATGCCGCTTCTACTTTGAACCGTTACAGCCGCAAGGAAACCGAACGCTTCAAAGCCTTCACCTACGACGAACTCATCAAGCGCGACAAAGTGAACCTCGACATCTTCTGGTTGAAGGACGACGCCCTCGAAGACAGCGCAAATTTACCCGCGCCGGAAGTCATTGCCGCCGATATAATCGAAGACCTCGAAGCCGCGCTCGAACAATTCCGAACGCTCGACGCCTAAAAGCGGCAGGATGCCGCTTAACCCCGAGGACAAGCGGCGAGACGCCGCTTCCACCTTGCTGATCCGGAGCCCTGGCTCTCAGTTCATTCTTCCTCAAAGCGCTTCACCAAATCAAACGTGTCTGGATTAGGGCCAAGGCGATTGGCGGTATCGAGACCGCCCAACACAGCCAAGTCCTGAGAATCGAGCTTGAATCCCCATATGTCAAAATTCTCACGGATGCGCGCAGGCGTAATGGATTTGGGGATCACAATAAGGCCAAGGTCAATATGCCAACGCAAGATGACCTGCGCCGGTGTGCGCTTGTGCTTTTGGGCAACCTTCAAGACAATTTCGTTTTTGAGCAAATCGCCGCCCTGTGCGAGCGGACTCCACGACTGGGTGAGGATGCCGTAACGGGCATGAAGACCACGCAACTCATCTTGCGGGAAATCGGGGTGAAGCTCGATCTGGTTCACTGCGGGCACTACGCCCGTTTCACCGATGATACGCTTAAGATGTTCGGCGTGGAAATTGGAGACGCCGATGGACTTGGCACGCCCTTCTTTTTGGAGCCGCACGAGGGCCTTCCATGTGTCCACATACTTGCCACGAGCGGGCAAAGGCCAGTGGATGAGGTAGAGGTCAACATAGGAGGTGCGCAATTTGGCAAGGCTGCTTTCAAACGCGAGGAGGGTCGAATCGAAGCCCTGATCTGTGTTCCACAGCTTGGTCGTGACATAGAGCTGGTAGCGCGGGAAGGCCGACTCTTCGAGGGCTTGCCCGATGGCAGCTTCGTTGTTGTAGGCGGAAGCAGTGTCAATGGCGCGGTAGCCGGCGTCAAGCGCGGCGACGATAGCCGGGCGCACTTTCACGCTGGGGACTTGCCAGGTGCCAAAACCGAATTGCGGGATTTGGCGTCCGTCGTTGAGTTGAAGGGAAGGAACGATACTCATAGGGAGATGATGGATGTGTGTGATGTGGCTGACAGCAGCATGCGGGCGCATGCGAAACAGGTCACTTGGGGCAGTGTCTATGCCACAAGACGGGCAGGAGTAAAAGCCAATTCGCTTATTTTAGCCCGCACATAGCACACGCTCTCCGCGCCCGCCGTTATTTACTCTTTTGACCGGCCCGCTACCCATGCAAGCAGTGGTAACGCCAACAGCAAAGCCAGCCAAAACGGACGCCACGGATCGGGAACGGAAGATGCGTGCGCCAACGCACGTTCGCGGACTGCAAGGGTGTCCACCGGGCCGCAGCGCGTCAGATCCGCCTCGCGCGAATCCGAAAACTGCGCCGCGCCATCCAGCAAAATCTTTTCGCCCTGCATCACCTGAAAAAATCCGGGCCGGGCCGGGGCGCGAAACACCGCAGCCTGCGCCGCCGTGAGCGGAGTCCGGACACCGCTTTGGCTCAACAGCAATCCTCCTTCTTCCGGCACGAACGCCAGCGGTATGCGCTGGTGCGTATCGGCGTTCACGGCAAACGATCCGGGCAACGCCTCGCGGATGCTTTCAATGTAACGCCTCAACAGGATGACAAATGCGGGCAGGCGCAGGGCATTTGTCTTTGACGGATGAAAGTTAAAAAAAAGCGACGGAGGCGTCGGGCGCGGGTTCTCCTGCCGGAGCGTAACCAGTGGCGTATCACCGCGCCAAACCAACGCCGAATCTTCCGCACGCAGCGGGAGCGCAGTAGCTGTAGCGCAAATCAACCCCTGCCAGGCGACACCGGAGACCAGCGCGTGACTGTCTGCCACAACCCAGCCCTCGAGGGGCTTTTCGGGCGAGTCCGCCGCCGGAAAGAGAACGGAGGGTTTCGCCCGGACGACGCCGGTGCCGTCTGGTGCGCGCTGGGCAAAGAACAAATCGGCATCTCCGGGTGTATTCACTATTTGGATACCTTCGACTCCGCGCAAAACGCGCTCCACCGCCTCGCGTTCCGGGCCGCTTATCTGAAGAGAGACGCGCACGGGCTTAATGCGCGGACGCACGAGAGGCAGCGAGTCGTCCAGCGTGAAGCCATCCGGAGCGAGCAACACTGTGGCGGCGGCAGCGGGCGGCAGAGTGCCGCCGATGGCCTGCGTCTCGCCGGGCGCGAGCACGAGTGCGACGGGCTGCGTTTCGCGCTCCCCTGCCTTCACCCGCCACTCCAGCGAACGGCGCGTTGCACCGTGGTTACGCACAAGCGCGTGCCAGACGACGCCCTCCGACGTCTCTTCGACGGATGAGCCGACGAAGCCCGTGTTGTCCCGCGGCTTTGCAAAGGAAAGCACAGCGGCCCCGCCGGACACTTCTTCTGCATGGTCGGTGACAAAAACCACGGCCCCATGACCACGCGCAAGCGCGGTGGCGAGTTGGAGGACAGGGGAAAAATCGTGCTCGCCGAGCGCAGGGCGCCACTTCGCCAATGCGTCGCCAAGCGCATCAAGCGAATCGCCGCGGTAGAGCACCGGGGCGCGGCTGTCGGATTCGAGAAGCGTCCACTCGGTGCGCATGGCAAGCGCGGCTACGGTGCGCAGCCGGGCGGGCAAGCGGGCGCGGGTATCGTCCAGTGCGGCGTCCATGGAGAGCGAGCTGTCGAGCACGACGATGATTTGCTGGGAAGCATTTTCGCGTATCCAGCGCGGTTCGGTGAGCACCCATGCCAGCACGAGCACGGCGAGCAACTGGAGCCAGAGCGGAATCGAGTTGCGCAGGCGCTCCCACTGCCAGCCTCCGCGGCTTTCGGGGGCGAGCCGGTCGAGCAAAAAGAGCGTGCTGCTCGATACGCGGCGGGCACGCGCTTGCAGGATATGTATCACGAGCAGGGCGGGGATGCCCAGCAAAGCCCAAAGGCCGGCGGGATTGTCAAAAATGACGTGCATGGTTCAACGTATCCACTCCACTCAGTCCGCGTGTTTTACGAGAGGCTGGAAGGATTTGCCGAAGATTTTAGGCAGGATGCCCGGAGTCAATCGTGAAGCACGGCACTCTCCGGGCTATTTCGGAAGAATCCGATCCGCAAAAAGCTAAACGATAAAGACGGCAGGCTGCTCCGTTTGGAACAAGGCGGTCTGCTCTACTTTTATCTTTCCTCGGGCAACCTCGTCCGCATCGTGGCGCGTCTATGATTTGGGCCTACAGGGCGTTGTTTTTGCCGGTGTTGCTTTTTGTGTTTCCGCATTACCTGCTGCGCATGATCCGGCGGGGTGGTTATGCGCGGGATTTTTCCCACCGCTTCGGCAACTTCCCTGCACTGCCCGCCAAACGCCCCGGCGTGCGGCGGCTCTGGGTGCAAGCTGTGTCTGTGGGGGAAATCAACGCCGTCGCCCCGCTCCTGCGCGCCTTGTCTGCACAGGGCGGCACAGAGGTAGTGCTTACCACGACCACCAGCACCGGGTATGCCATCGCACGCGAAAAACTCGCTCCGCATGTGCTCGCGACGGGAGTCTTCCCGATTGACTTTATGCCGTTCAGCGCACGCGCATGGCGGCGCATCCAGCCTGATCTGATCGTTCTGATGGAGGGCGAACTCTGGCCGGAACATCTGCATCAGGCCCGGCGGCGCGGTGTGCCGGTGGCCTTGATCAATGCACGCCTCTCCGACCGCTCTTTCCGGCGTTATTCCTTTTTTAAAAAAGCGTCTCGCGCCCTGCTTGACCATTTAGCCTGCATCGGCGTGGCCTCCCACGGCGACGCCCAGCGCTTCGCCGCCCTCGGCGTGCCCGCAGAGAAAATCACCCTGACGGGCAACTTGAAATTTGACGTTCCGGGCGATGAAACGGCGGCGCACTCCTCCCGGGCGGCTCTCCGCGCCGAGCTTGGTTTCGGCGACGCCCCGGATGCCCCGGTGCTCCTCGGCTCTTCCACATGGCCGGGCGAAGAAGTGATGCTGCTCGACGTGTTGCGCCATGCACGCGAACGCGGCATCCCGTTGCGGCTCCTGCTCGTGCCGCGTCATGCCGAGCGCCGCGCGGAGTTAGCGGCATTGCTGGCAGCGACGCAGTGGCGGTGGTTTCTCCGTTCTCAAAATCAAAAGCCGTCCGCTGCCGCTGATGTGTGCGTGGCCGACACCACGGGTGAATTAAACACCCTGACGACACTGGCGACACTCGCCTTTGTCGGAAAAAGTCTGCCGCCGCACGATGGCGGGCAAACGCCTATTGAATGTGCTGCACGCGGTGTGCCCATGGTCTATGGCCCCCGGATGACAAACTTTCTCGATGCCTGCAAGGGCCTGGAATCGGAAAACGCCGCCGTGCGCGTGGGCGATTCCTCCGCCGCAACGGAAAACCTGCTGGCCTTGCTGGAAGACCCGGAGCGCCGCGCCGCGCTCGCCACTAATGCACGCCGCTGGCACAACGCCAACCAAGGGGCTACGCGCCGCACAATCGCCTTGCTGGACGGGACAGCACCATGACCGGAAAGGCTCGGGAGAATCCAGTTAAGGGCGTTAAAGTCGGTGGACTCCAAAAACCTTAACGCCCTTCCCTCAAGGCGGCGAAAGCGTAAAGCTCCCATCGGCGGAGATGCCCTCGCCGGTCAACGTGTAGCTGCCGCCCGCCTGATGTTCAAAGGTGAGAAGAAGCACACCCTCTTCCACTAAAACATCCGCGCCGTCCTGAATCTCGACCCGGTAACTCAATTTTGCCGTAGTCTCGTCGCAGCGTTCATAGGTGTATGTGCCACCCGGAATCTCAGTCGCGGAAAGGATTTCAAGCGCATCTTCATTTCCCTCGAAGGAAAGCAGAGTGCCCGGCGCCAAAATCTCCGGTGCCACGGCATTGGTCAAAATCTCGCCCGGAGACGCTGAGCCGCCAGCAGATCCTTGCGCAAAAACCGGCCATGCAGCGTTGCCGAATGCACCACCGGATACCGGCAAGCCAGCAGCGTCACTGGAAAAAACGGCTTCGCTCCAGTCATCAGAAATGGCGGGTTCTCTATTTTGCGCCATGTTCTTTGCGGAAGCGGGAAGCACTACAGCCGTGGCTGTTGCTTCGGCCTTATAGCCGCCGGAGAGGGTCTGCGCGTTTGTCACCACCACGCGATAAGTCCCGGCGTCGGAAACCGCTACATTTCTAATCGCATAGCTGGCCTTCGTGCCGCTCTGCAATGGCACAGAATCGCCTTCCTTATACCATGTGTATGTCAACTTCGATGTGCCCTTGGCTTTCGCTGTCAATGTAAGCGTTTTACCAGCAGCAACGGGTTTTGTTGTGATTTGCGCGTCGGTGGGCGGGAGAATCAGCTTTAGCGCAATGGCCTTGCTCGTCACCTTGGAGAGCGGCTTGCCGTTGGCATCTTTCAGTGTTTCGATGCGGACGCTGTATTTGGCTGCGGCCTGAACATTCTGCACCGTGTAGCTGTCCGTAAACGCGTAAGTCTCCTGCGTGGTCTTGACGACCTCCTTGCCATTTTTGAGCCAGACATAAGTTAACGGGCCGGTCTCGAATGGGCCGGTCTCTTCCAGTCGGACGGTGAACGTGATTGCCTCGCCGCGGACGACTCCGCCGGGAGTCCCGGTCTTTGTCATGCCGGGCGCTTGGGTGGATGTAAAACCGCCCACTCTTGCGATCTTTGGCGCGGTGATGAGTTTCACGACGCCATCCGAAGTCTCGCCTGCTTTGCCGTCGAAGTCGTTTTGCGTGATGACGACTGCTTCGCCGCTTTCGAGGATGTAAGTAAGCGTCACCGAATAGCTGCCGCTGCCGTAGGTCGGCGTCTTGCCGTTGGATGCACCTTTTGCGGTATAGGTAGCTTTATTGCTGTTGGGAATTGCGATCGTGCTGCCGTGGGCGTCTGTGTAGAACCATTGATAAACGGCCTTGGCACCCTTTTTGAGTTTGGTGCCCTTGGGGACTTGGGGCGCGGTAAACTTTACCCCTTTGTTAGCGAGGGCGGCATGGTCGTAATCCATCCACGGGTCGGCAGGCTGCACGACTTCGCCGCCACCATTGCCGTCATCGCCTCCGGGGTCGCCGTCATTATCGCCGGGGTCATCTGTTCCGCCGGGATCATCCGGCTCTTTGCTGTCTGTGTTGCGCACAGTAAGCGTGGCGTCGGCGCTGGTCACCGCCCCTGCTGTATTGGAGACGACCACGGAATAGACACCTTCATCGGCGGCGGTGACACTGGTCAGTTTGAGTTGGCTGGTGAGTTTTCCCAGCAACAGCACACCGTCCTTATACCATTTATAACTCAGCGGTGCCGGGCCCGTGGCGGACACCGAAAACGTCACATTGCTTCCTGCGTCCACGGTTTGCGAGAGCGGCTGTGTTTTGATGCCGGGAACACCAGAAGGGCGGGAAATGGTAAGCGTGGCAATGGCACTCGTAACCGAGCCGGCTGTGCTTGAAACGACAACCGTATAGCTGCCTGCGTCGGCACTGACAGCGTTGGTGAGCACCAGCAGGCTGGACGTTTTCCCGGAGAGGAGGCTGCCGTTTTTATACCACTGGTAGCTCAGCGGCGGCGCACCTGCCGCCGTGACGGCGAACACCACAAGCCCGCCTTCATTTACAGTCTGCGATGCGGGCTGCGCGGTGATGACCGGGATGGCAGTGGGCGGTGGGAGCGTGGTGACGGTAAGCTTGGCGTTGGCGCTCGGCGCGACTCCGGCTGCGTTGGAGACTGTCACGGAATAAACGCCCTCGTCGGCGGCGGTGACATTGGCCAACACGAGTTGCCCGGCATTTTTCCCACTGAGCGCAATGCCATCCTTGCTCCACTGGTAACTCAACGGGGCAGAGCCTGTAGCAGCCACGGTAAACGTCACATTGCTCCCTGCTTTCACAGTCTGCGAAGCGGGTTGGGTGACGATGGCGGGCGCGATGACAACGGGCGAGGGTGTGGTGACCGTGAGTGTGGCGACGGCGCTCGTCGCGGCTCCGGCGACATTGGTGACTGTCACGGTATAGCCGCCGGCATCAGCTCCGGTGACATTGGACAGGACGAGTTGCCGGGATATCTTCCCTGTCTGGATCACGTTGTCTTTATACCACTGGTAGGCGAGTGGCGCAGTGCCTGTGGCGGAGACGCTGAACGACACGCTGCCGCCTTCGCCTATGGTCTGCGATGCGGGGTTTGAGATAATGACCGGCGCGGTGGCGGCGGGTGGTGGTGGCGTGGCCTGAATTTCAAAAGATGCGCTGACTTGCGCACTGGCCGTGCCGTCGGCGCTGCGATAGCTGCGCGCCTTCACCACGGCTGATTTGCTAAGTGTGAACGGCGCGGTATAAGTCGAAGAGGAAGCGGTGACATCGGCATTGTCGAGGGTGTAGCGCGTGAGCACATCCGAATCGGAGTTTGTGATGCTGACCGTCACGGCCCCGGTGAATTGGCCTCCGTTGGGCTTGATGGCGGGCGTAGCGACAGGCGCGGGGACAATATCACGCCGCACTTCAAAAATGGCGCTGACTTGCGCACTGGCGACACCATCGGCATCGCGATAATTGCGCGCCTTCACGGTGGCCGACGCGGTGAGTGTGAACGGGGTCGTGTAAACGGGCGAGGAGGCGGAGACCTCGCTTTCATCGAGAGTGTAGCGCGTGGTCGCCCCTGGGGTCGTGCCAATCGTCACGGTGACGGAATTGGTAAACGTCCCGCCATTGGGCGAGATGGCAGGCGCGGCGACGGATGCCTCGGCAGGCTCCAGGGGGGTGAGATTCCAGGCGAGCGCAAATGTCTCAGAGGGCGTTTTGTCCGCGGGAGCACGCAAGTCATAAGTCATGCCCTCGTGAGTGACGCGCAGGGCGACTCTCACCGTCTCGTCAAAGTCGAGGTAAAGGTGCTCCACCGTATCGTAAAGCGTGCGCGATGCAGCGAGCAGAGAACTGAGCTGGTTGGAGGAATTGACCGACCAGACTTCGAGGTTGAGATCGGCAAGCGAAGAATAGGCAAAGTCGGACTCGGACAGCGCCGTGCCCACATCATTGACGGAAAATGTCTCGGCAAACCAAGTGAGCGTGACGGTAAGGGCATCGTCTGCATGCACCGTGATGACCTCAGGGTAAAGGTAAGTCGAACCATCGTCCACGGAATCGAGCACCCACCAGCCTGTCTGTCCGATATATTGGTCCAACGCGGCATCGAGATCGAGTGCTCCAGCGCCGCTTGCGTAATCGAGCGCCTGAGTCGTGAGCTGGACATTGTTAAAATACTCCGTCGTGGTGACGCCGGATCCGATTTGGCGCGTGGCCGCGACGTTTTGCCTGACCGTCGTCCCGTTATTCCAACCCGGTATCTTGCGGGCGGAATTCAGCAAGACGGCTTTGATGACGCGGGCATCGCGGGCATCGGCACTCCACCAGGTCACACCGGCATCTTCGAGGTAGTGGCTGGCGCTGGCGAGCAAGGTCGCTCCTCCGGAGACGAGCGGCGCGGCAAAGCTGGTGCCGCTGAGATTGGTAAAATAAAGGTCAGTGGCACCGATTTGCGAAGGATCGAGGTATTGCGCCAAATCGGGATCGGCGGTGTCGGCGGCGGCCCACATGCTGTCGCCGGGCGCTACGATATGGACGGTGGCACGGGCAGCGGCGACAGTCTGGCCGGTCTGCGGATTGTAAAAAGCGGAGGGGGCGCGTGAGCTGAAATCGGCGACGGCATCGTAGTCGCTTTCCTCCGAAAGGGCGCCGACTGCGATGACGTTGTAAGCGGTTGCCGGAGACGCGGTGGTATTCGAGCCGTCTTTGCCGGAATTGCCTGCTGCGACCACCATCGTAGTCTTCGGATTGGCGCGCACCAGGCCGTCCACCGCGGCGGACATCCAGTCGTCTTTTGGGTTGTAACTGGAAGTTTCAGAATTGGAACCACCCCAACTGCTGTTGATGACATCCACCTTTTCCGTCGCAAAGAAATACTTGTAAGTAGAGTAGAGCGAAACAGGGGAAAGCTCAAACGAACCGTCCTCGTCGAGCGAAGTGGCGAGAGAGCCGGAGTAGAGCGTGGCAAAGGGGGCAATGCCCAAATCGAAGTAACTCAGGTAGCCGTTTTCATCCTCGTGCCCGCATCCGGCGATTATTTGCGAAACAGCGGT
>JAITXH010000081.1 GCA_031284845.1 Puniceicoccales bacterium
CATCGTGTCGAGGTCACCGTCCCGCCCAACAACCGCCATTGCGCCGCGACATGGCGCGAGGAACCTGTGCCGGAAGGCTTCGACTACGATTTCTGGCTCGGCCCCGCTCCTTGGGCGCCGTTTACGCGCCAACGCACTCATTATCAGTTTCGCTTCATCCTCGATTACGCGCTCGGGCAGACGACCAATTTCGGTGCCCATCATGTGGACATTTGCCAATGGGCGCTTGGGCGCGACGACACCGGCCCCACGCATTACGTTGGCTACGGCGAATTTCCCTCCAGTGGCCTGTTCACTTCGCCCACATTGATAGATGTCTCCGCCCGCTATGCCGACGGCATCGAGATGACGCTATGCAACCGCGGCGCGGAGGGTGAGGCGGGTGGGACAAAATTCTTTGGTGAGACCGGATGGCTCGAAGTCACGCGGCGCGGCTTGACGGCTTCCCGTCCGGCTCTCTTGAAAGAGAAAATCGGTGCCGGGGAGATCCGCCTTTATGAAAGCCGACACCACCTCGGCAATTTTCTTGAGTGTATCCGCACCCGCGCAGCTCCCGTGTCGGAGCTTTCCATTGGGCACCGCACCACGAGTATTTGCAATGTTTGCATGATTGCCATGCAACTGCGGCGTCCATTGGAATGGGACCCTGTGAAAGAAGAATTCATCAACGATACCGTTGCCAACCGTATGCGGGCGCGCGCCATGCGCGACCCGTGGAAACTCTAATTCGCATATTTTATGAGGAGCACGAAGAAATTGCCTGAAAATTTCAGCAGGACGCCTCATCCTGCCTTTTCTTCATGAGCCACCTGATACCGGAAAAACCACGCGGGCTTCTGCTTTTCGTCCTCAACTCCGCGCTCGCCCTCTGCGGCGTTGCCTCCCTCGGTCTCTTCATCCTGCTTGTCGGCTGGCCCGTTCAAGTCGAGTGGCAACCCGTGCTCCAGACGGCTACCCGCGCCGTGCTCGGCGTTTTTGTCGTGCTTGAATTATTCCGCGTCCTGCTCCAGTCGCGACCTTTCGAATACCTCCGCGTCCATAAGCTCGAAGTCTTCCTCGCTGCAGTCGCCGCCGCCGAGATTTTCCTCGGGGCACCGTTTTACGAATGGCTTGACCGGAAACTTAAAACAGGGATCACCGCCAGCGATTTCACGCTCTTCTACCTCGCCGCCTCCCAGCTTACTCTGCTCGCCCTTCTCAGCCTGCGCACCCTGCGCAACAACCGTTTCCTCGCCGGGCGCCGCCTCTCTCCCGGTCTCGTGCTCATGTTCAGCTTCGCGCTCGCCATCACGCTCGGGACCTTGTTGCTCATGACGCCTCGCGCCACGCCCAACGGCATCGCCTGGACGGATGCTTTCTTTACCGCCACCAGCGCCGTGTGTGTCACGGGACTTTCCACGCTCAATCTCGCGCAGGATTTTACCCGTCATGGCCAATGTATCATTCTCGGTCTCGCTCAAATCGGCGGTCTCGGCGTGATGACTTTTACCTACTTCTTCGCCTACTTTTTTGCCGGCGGAGTTTCCCTTCGGAACCGTTTTGCTCTTCAAGATTTGCTCAGCGAAAACAACCTCGGACAAATCGGCACCGTGCTCGGAACCATCATTGGATTCACCTTTGCCTGCGAAGCCGCCGGAGCCGCCGCGATTTACTCCGCTCTCGAAATCAAAGCCTCCGGACTTCTCGGCTTCAGCGGAATCCTCGCAGATACCACGGGAATCCCGGCAGACGAACGTCTCTTCTTCTCCATCTTCCATTCGGTGATGGCGTTTTGTAATGCGGGCTTCTCCACGCTCGACGGTAACCTCGCCAATAACACCCTCGCCGGGCACAACGCCGTGCTCGTTATCCTCATGCTCCTTGTGCTCGCAGGGGGAATCGGGTTCCCCGTTGTTAAAAACTGCTGGCAGACTTTTGGAGCTTGGGTGTTGAAGCGAATCGGCTTCCAACTCGTCAATCCAGCTCGGTTGGCCATCAACACCAAAATCGTGCTCATCACCACGCTCATTCTTTGTGCCGGGGGCACGCTCGCCATCTACATCACGGAGTATCTTTTTGCCCACACCCCGCCGCCCGAAACCCACCCGCCTCTGCTCGCGGCTGCATTTGACGCCGTGGCTTCGCGCACTGCCGGTTTCACGCTTGGCACCGAGAAACTTTTCACTCCCGCGACGGCCATCATCCTTATGTTTTTGATGTTTGTCGGAGGCAGCCCTTCGAGCACTGCCGGCGGCATCAAGACAACTACCCTTGCGGTCGCCTTCCTCTCGCTACGGCGAATCCTCTTTGGGCGAAAGGACATCGAAGCCTTCGGACGTCGCCTCGATGATTCCATTGCCCACCGTGCTCTTGCCACCATTCTTCTCGCGGTCGCATTTCTCACTTTGGTTACCATGTTGCTGTGTCTTTTGCACCCCGATCTTCCCGCGATAGACCTTGGTTTTGAGGCCATCAGTGCGGTTTGTACCGCCGGCATGTCGCGGGGGATTACCCCGCAACTGGGGGCTCCCGCCAAATTTGTGCTTGTTGCGGCCATGTTTTTCGGACGCGTGGGCGTGTTGACCAGTCTTCTCGCCTTCATTCCCCGCCGCGACCCGCCCGCCTACCGTCTTCCCGAGGGCAACGTGGTTATCAATTAGGCTGCCTGTCTTTGAAGAGGTTGGATGGTGTCTGTTCCCGATCATTCACATTGTGTCTGTCACATTCTTACTTGACACGTTGACTATTTTTTCAGGAACCATGCGTTGATTTTTTCGCGGCACAGTTCTTGCTTTTCGCTGTCTTCTCAACACTTCCCATGCCTTTGCTCGAACTTACCGAAGAACAAACCCGTAACTGGACGCCCGCCCAAAAAGACCGTTGGTGGCTCGAAAACGTCTATCGAGGAAACCTTCCGCAATTGACTCTGCGCTCTGCTTTGTCCGGATTTTTCCTTGGTGGAATTCTTTCCGCCACAAACCTTTACATCGGCGCAAAAAGCGGCATGACGCTTGGCGTGGGCCTGACTTCGGTGATCCTCGCGTTTGCGTTTTTCAAGGTGCTTTCGCGCT
>JAITXH010000032.1 GCA_031284845.1 Puniceicoccales bacterium
CGCAGTCTGCGGCGTCGTGACTACGACCGCTCCGCTCAATGCGACTGTCTGCACGAGGGATAATTGCGCATCACCGGTGCCCGGCGGCAAATCCACCACGAGTATATCCAATTCGCCCCAGTCCACGTTCTCAACGAACTGGCGAATGGTCTTCATTACCATCGGGCCGCGCCATATCACTGGCGCATCGTCATCTATGAGGAATCCCAGCGACATCACTTTCACTCCGTGGCGCTCCAGAGGCACCAGCGCATCGCCGCGGATCTCCGGGCGCTCATGCAGCCCCAGCATCAACGGCACAGAGGGGCCGTAGATGTCACAATCGAGCAAGCCGATGCGTCCGGGGCGTCCGCGCTCGGCAAGCAGGCGAGCGAAGGCGCATGCGAGGTTCACGGAAAATGTCGTTTTGCCGACGCCGCCTTTACCGCTGGCAATAGCGATGACGTGTTTTACTCCCGGGATGGGCGCGGGCGAGTTGGCGGTCTCCGTTCGAGGTGTAGGGGCGGTTACCTCAATGTTTATGGCAGCACCGGGATAACCCACGCTGGAGAGGGCCGCGGCGACGGCCTCATGTAATTGCTGCGGGATGGTGCTGTCGGCGGTATTGACGGACAGCGAGACTGCTGCCTGTCCGTCTTTGATGTCGAGCTTTTGCACAAGTCCGAACGAGACGATGTCCCGGCTGTAACCCGGATATTTTACCTGTTTTAGGGCGTTGAGAATGGTGTCTTTGTCCACGGTATTTTATTCCGTGTGGTATCTGGCGAAAAGAAGGCGTGAGGCAAACTTTAGATTTTTTTTGTTTTCGTGCTTTTCAAGCACGTATTCAGGGACTAACCAATGAGGGCAACCATGAGGCTCACACCCGGATTTTGGAACAAGACATTCTTTTCTCTGCTGATGGCGGTTATCGCCCTCGGTAGTGTGTTGTTTTTTCAGAAGTGGACGGCTTCGCAATACCGTCTGTCTGGACTTCGGGGCAAGCAGCAGACGCTGGAAAATGAAGTGGCTGGTCTGGAATTGGAAAAGAGGCATCAGCAGGAATATCTGGATCGCATCAAGAATGACCCCGGTTTCTTCCGCCGCGTTGTGCGCGAGCACTTGGGCTTTGCGTTGCCCGGCGAGATCATGATCCAAGTGGAGACGCCCCGGAGCGACAGGAAGTGAGTGTGGGCGTGGCTCAGGGTGCGATGAACCGGGCTATATCTGGAATCTGGATGCGTCTCGCTCCGTTGGGAATGCGCTCGAAGTAGGGGTCTGGCTTGCTTTTTAAGTCAAAGGGTTCATCGGGCAGATTCTCTTCGTCGAACTCCATTTCGTCCAACGGGTCTGTGTCGTCGAATACCATGGAGAGCCGCCGTGCCTCTGGCAGCAGGATGCGAGCTGGATTTTCTACCGTGCCTTTTTTCACCAGTTCCAGCGCACAGGGGTTGCATGCCTCTTTGTGCGCGTCGGTGAATCGTTTCAGCCATGCGTTGGAAACGCCTTCCCGTCTGGCCAGCAGTGCTGCATCCGAAAAATGGATACACGCTTTGAACCAGTCGCCCAACTCCGGATGCTGGTCGAGCAGGGAGCAATGCACTACGGTGAGGACGCGTGCGACCTTCCAGCCCAGACGGGGGATGAGGGCGGCGAAGATTTCCATTTGGTCAACAGGGTTGGCGCGTCCGTCGGCGACGAAGAACACTGTCTCGGGCGCGGTCTCCGGTGTATCTACGGAGAGTGTGCCTTCGGAGATTCCCCAGTGCTGTGTCTCCACCGGCGCGGGGAATGTGCTGTCGTCAAATTCGCCTGTGTGATACACGCGCACGGGTGCGCTGGCATCCAGCCCGTTGGCGATCAGATCGGCGAGTATTTCACGACGCCCGCTTCCGGCTGCGCCGAGGATGATGTAGATGGAGGCCATTAGAAATTGAAAGTGTGGTTTTGTGCTTTGTCGCGGAGCCGGTGGTCGAGCAGGACAAGCGCGGCCATTGCTTCCACGATGGGCACTGCGCGCGGGAGCACGCAGGGGTCGTGGCGGCCTTGCCCGGTCAGGCTGGTCTCGCGGCCCTGTGCATCCACAGTGCGTTGGAGGAGCTTGATGGTGGCGGTGGGCTTGAAGGCCACCCGGAAGTAAATCTCTTCGCCGTTGCTGATGCCGCCTTGCACGCCGCCGGAGCGGTTGGTGGCGGTATGCACAGCACCGTCACGCACGACAAATGCATCATTGTGCGAGGAGCCTTTGAGGAGCGTGCCGGCGAATCCGCTGCCAAGCTCAAATCCTTTTGAGGCGGGCAGGGACAGCATGGCCTTGGCGAGATCGGCGTCGAGCCGGTCGAACACGGGTTCGCCCAAGCCGGGCGACGCGCTGCGCACGCGGCAGCAAATGACACCGCCGACGGAATCGCCTTGATCGCGAATTTCCTCAATGCGTGCTATCATGCGCGCCGCTGTCGCCGGGTCGGGGCAGCGCACGGCGTTGGCTTCAATGGCTTCGCGTGTCGGGAACTCTGGCGGGGTTTCCATGGAGATCCCCTGGATGCTCTCGACGTAGGCGCGGATTTCCGTGCCGTCGCCGAGTCGGAGGATTTTTGCCGCGATGGCACCGGCGGCGACCCGCCCGATGGTCTCGCGTGCCGAGGAGCGTCCGCCGCCTTCGTGGTTCCGTATGCCGTATTTGACTTGGTAGCAGAAGTCGGCGTGGGAGGGGCGGAACTTGTCTCGCATAGCCTCGTAAGCCTTCGGGTTGTGGTCGTGGTTGCGCACGAGAAGGGCGATGGGCGTGCCGAGTGTGAGCCCTTGATAGACGCCTGAGAGGATTTCCACGGTGTCGCTTTCTACGCGTGGTGTGGTGATCTCGCTTTGTCCGGGGCGTCGGCGGGCGAGTTCCGCCTGGATTTCTTCTGCGGACAGGGGCAGGCGCGGCGGGCACCCGTCTATGACGGCACCGATACCGGGACCGTGGCTTTCACCAAAGGTGGTGACGCGGAAGAGTTGTCCGAAGGAGTTTCCCATGTGAGGCGTAAACAAAAGGGAGAAAAGCAGAGAGTCCACCTGTTTCTCATAAAATAGGCGCTTTGGCGTTTTGTCTTGTTTACAGTTTTTTACCGGGCAAGGCTCCAAGGAATGGAGGTGCTCTTTATTTTTCTTTCTGTCGGTCTTTTGCTCTTCGTTTGTATCGCGCCCATCGTGGCTTTGGTGCGCACGGCACGGACACAGAAGATGGCGGAAGATGCCGAAGCAAAGGCGGAAACGCTGCGCAAGCGCGTGGAATGTCTGGAAGCACAATTGCAGAAATCCGGTGAATTGAAAGCTACGCCTTCTCTTGATCCGCCTCCGCCTCTATCCCCACCTCCGCCGCTGCCGGATGCTGTCGTGATGGCACCGGTGGTGGAAAAAACACGGCAGGAAACGGATTCCGCCGATGCTTTGAAAGCAGGGCAGGGAGATGATCGTAGCGCAGTGCTTTCGCAGGTGTCCGCCGCCAGCGTCAACAACGGCATAGCGGAGCCGCCTGCGATACGCCAGGAGCCGGAGAAAGCGGCAAAAGTGCCCTTCGATTGGGAGAACTTTTTTGGCGCGAAGCTTTTCGCGTGGATGGGTGGCGTAGCTTTGTTTTTGGGGATAGTGTATCTCATTATTGAATCGTTCCAGCGCAGTTGGATTCCGCCAGTGGTGCGTGTGTGTATCGGGGCTGCGGTGGGGCTGGGCCTCATTGCGGGTGGTGTGCGCTTCCGCAATACCGTCCACCGGACGACGATGCAGACTTTTACGGGGACGGGCGTCGTCATCCTCTTTGCGGTCATTTACACCTGCCGTGCGATTTATCACTTTGAAGTATTTACGGCAGCGGTGACGTTTGTGCTCATGGCCGGGGTTGCGGCGGCGGCGTTTTTCCTGGCTGGGTTTATGCGGGCGCAGGTGGTGGCGGTGCTGGGCTTGTTGGCCGGGTTTGCCATTCCCGTGCTCGTGAGCACAGGGCAAGACAGGCCCGTGGTGCTGTTCGTCTATTTGGCGGTGCTTACGGTTACGGTGCTGGCGGCTGGCGGGCGTTACCGCTGGCCGTTGCTTTCTCCGCTTGCGGGGGCAGGCTTCGGGTTGCTTTTCGCGGGATGGTATGTGCAGTTTGGCCATGAGGCTGCGGTTTACGGGAAAAGCCCTGCGGTGTGGATTCCGTTGGCGGCGGCATTTTTGTTCCCGCTGTTTCATCTGGCAGGAGCTTGGGTAGTCGGCAGGGCAGGGGTGCAGGATGACAAAAAAACAGATGGAGCAGCGGTGACGCCAATGTTGCCGGAAGTGGGTGTGAATATGGTCGGCACGGCGATGATGCTTTCTTTTGTGCCAGTGTTTCTTTGCGGGTATTGGCTTTGTGTGGATTTCTGGAAAGGGGAGACTGTGCTCATGCTCGTCTGCTTGTTCGCGGCGGGGCTTCCGGCACTGGCTGGAGCGATTTTGCAAAAGTCGTCAGGCACGGTGGTCTCGATCGTGACCTTACTTACCATGGGGGCGCTAGGGTTGTGGATTAGCTTTTCTTTGACTCCGGATTCGCTGTGGATGGCGATGTGGGCTGTCGTGGTGTTTGCGTTATTGCACGGGGTCGGGCCGTTGCTGTTGCAACGGAGGGGGTGGCTGTGTCCGTCGGACGATGGCACGCATTTTGCGACTGTGGGCGGCCTCCTGCTTGCGTTGGTGTTGCTTTGGACGATGCCGGTGCCGGTGTCTGTTGCCATGGTGTGGATTCTCGTGCTTTCCGGTGGCGCGGTGGCATTGGGCGTAGCAAAGAAAAGCGCTGTGATTTCCGTCGCGGTGCTTGTGCTCGGCGTGGCGTGCTTTGCGGGGATGTTGCGGAAGCCGGTGTGGGAAACTTATTCCGGCTACGATATTTGGTGGTGGCTCGCGGCGGTGTGCATTTTTGCGGGAGGTTTCATCGTTGCTGGGATCAGGGGCATCGTGGTGGCGGACGCGGAAACTCCGGAAAAAGCGAAGAAATGGGAGGGTATGCTCTATATCTCATGTGTGATGCCGTATTTGCTGCTCTTGTTGGTGGTATCAAACATGGCGGGGGGGCGCGAGGTGTTTGGGGCACTGGCTGCACTTGGGCTTATACTGGTGGTCGCGGCTAATTGGCTGCGTGCGCCGATGTTACTTGCTGTGGCGTTGGCGGGGACGTTGCTGGTGGAATACTTGAATTTGGCGCAATGGAACTTGGAGGCCGGGCAGGATAATGCGTTAATTTTCTGCTGGAGCCTCGGCCTGGCTTTGGCGTTCACGGTGGCACCGCTTGCGGGTTGGCGGCGTTGGCGGGAAAGCGCATTTTCGTGGGGCGTGGCGGCATTGGCGTTGCCGTTGAGCTATTTTCTGTTGCGCAAGACGGCTTATTTCTGGCTTCCCAATGAAGCCAAGGGATTGTTGCCGCTGCTGCTTGTATTGCCCGGCGCGGCGGTGTTCGTTTTTCTTTTCAAAAAGAGTGGTGCGGCGAATCCTGCCCGCGTGTCCCAACTGGCTTGGATGGGCGGCTCGGCCTTGTTTTTTGTGACGCTGGTTTTCCCGGTGCAGTTCGAGTCTCAGTGGCTGACTCTCGGCTGGGCGTTGGAGGCGGTGGCGCTTTGCGGCCTGATGCGCCGGGTGCCACATGGCGGCTTGGGTGCTACGGCATTGGGGTTGCTGGCGGTGGTGTTGGCGCGGCTTGTGGTGGTCCCCGGTTCCAGTCCGTGGCTGGGTGGCTGGGAGAAAGGGGGCGCTGCGTTGTTCAATGTCCATCTCTATACCTACGGTGTGGCGGCGGCATGTTTTGCTTGTGCCGCTTGGTGGCTTGAGGGTGGCGGGCCTAAGAAGTGGTGGACTGTTTTTGGGATAGCATCCCGTGTGCTTCGGGCGGCGGCGGTGTTGCTTTTGTTCCTGTTGGTGAACATCGAAATCGCGGACTATTTTACTCCGGCTGAGGCTGGGCATCTGGCGCTGGACGTGACGGGGAACTGGCACGGGAAGACGGATTTCGCACGAGGGATGAGTTTCACGCTGGCGTGGGGCGTGTTTGCGTTGTGCTTGGTGGGGGCCGGGCTGTGGCGGAAGGCGGCACTGGCCCGTTGGGTGGGTTTGGCGTTACTCGGTGTGACTTTGGGCAAAGTATTCCTCTTCGACCTCGCAGGGCTGGAAAATCTTTATCGCGTCGCGGTGCTTCTCGGCACGGCTGTCGTCGCCATTGTCGCATCGTTGCTTTACCAGCGCTTCCTGAGGATGACACGGGAGTGATGTGTGGCGTGCTCTTTTGGAGGGAAGTGGCATTTGAAGGCAAAGACAACAGCAACGCTGCCGGACGATTCTTGGTGTAATATGCGGCGTTATCCTTATCACTCTCCTCTTTCACTTCTCACTTTCACATGACTGCAAATAAAGCCAACGCTGGTGCGCCGCGACGCACTGTCACTACGGAAATCACTCCTGCTTTTTGCGACGTTGACCCCATGGGTGTCGTCTGGCACGGCAATTATTTCCGCTATCTGGAAGTCGCCCGCACGGCGTTTCTCGATTCATTCGACTACGGCTATATCAAGATGGAGGAGTCTGGCTATGTTTGGCCGATTGTCGAAGCCCGCATGAAATACATCGTCCCTGTGTTCTTCGGGCAACGCATTCGGGTTGTCACGACGCTTGTCGAATATGAAAACCGCCTCCGCCTTGACTACGAGATATTCGAAGCCGTCTCCGGCACGCGCACCACGAAGGCACAGACCACTCAAATCGCTGTCCGTAAGGCGACCCGCGAAATGTGTTTTGCCAGCCCAGCCATTCTCTTTGAAAAACTCGGACTTCCACCGCCATGAAAATTCCATTCTTCACCGCCGCCGTTGCAATCGTGCTGGTTTGCGCTTTTGCCGCCGCTCCAGCACACGCACTCACTCTGGAGGAGCTTCAAACGCAGCTCGCCGGACGCCCTGTTGTGCGTTGCGACTTTGTGCAGGAACGCCAGATCAGCGGCTTTGCCAGGCCGCTTAAATCGCAAGGTGCGATCCTTGTCGCCAGAGACCACGGACTCTGGTGGCACCAACAAAAACCTTTTGAAATGACGCTTCTCCTCGACTCCCAGCGCATGGTGCAGACGGTGGCTGGTCAGGCTCCGCAGATCATCACCGCAGAGAAGAATCCGCAGCTTTTTCAGTTCAACCACCTTCTGGTTGCGATATTCCGCGCCGATCGTGCTGTGCTCGAAAAAAACTTTACTGTGACATTTACCGATGGTGCCGGCTGGACATTGGTGCTCATTCCGAAAGAAGCGCCGCTGAACAAGGTCTTTCGTCGCATCACGCTGACCGGGGATAGCGTGGACGCAGCGCGCCTTGTGCAAATCGTGTTGGAGGACACGCAAAACGACCGCACTACGCTGCGCTTTCTCAACCACCGCGGCGGGTCTGCGGAATTGAGCGAAGTGGAAAAGGCGTATTTCAAGTAAAGAGGAACGGCACTCTGGGGCGACGCAAGGCGGAATCTGCATGAAATATTCGGGCTAGACGCATCCACGTTTCCATCTACTGTGCGCACCTTTCGTCATCCGCAAAACGCATGAGCACATCACCACTGAAAATCGGACTCGGAATCATCGGCTTTGGCACCGTTGGGCAGGGCGTCTGGAAACACCTAGCCGCCACAAAAAAATACCTAGAAGTCCGTATGGGTGTAAAAATCGAGCTTATCGGTGTTTGCGTGCGCGACCCTTCGAAAAAGCGCGATGTCGAAATCCCTCCGACTCAGATTCACACCGACCCCTTCAAACTCCTGGAAGACCCGCGTGTGAATATCGTCTGTGAGTTGATGGGTGGCACCACGCTCGCCCGTGAGGTCACATTGCGCGCCCTGCACCTCGGCAAGGTCGTCGTCTCTGCCAACAAGGCGCTCATTTGCGAATATGGCGCGGAGATATTCAAAACGGTCAGTTCACATGGCGGACAGTTTTTCTTTGAAGCCAGTGTCGCGGGCGGCATTCCCATCATCAAGTCGCTTCGCGAGGGCCTTGTCGCCAATCGGTTTTCCGAAATTGCCGGCATCATCAACGGCACTTGCAACTATCTCCTCACCCGCATGGAAAAGGAAGGACTTGCCTATGAGACCGTGCTTCAAGACGCGCGGCGTCTCGGCTACGTCGAGGCCGATGAGTCGCTTGATTTGGACGGGATAGATGCCTACCACAAGGCTGTCATTCTCGCTTTTCTCGCGCATGGCAAATGGGTGCCGCGCCGGAACACGCTCGTCGAGGGGATCCGCGCCGTCACGCTCGAAGACATCCGCAGAGCGCACGATTTCGGTTATCGCATTAAGCATCTCGCCGTCATCCGCCGCAATTTTTCCAAAGGCTGGATGACTCTCGGCGTCTATCCGGCGCTCATCCCGCTAGACAAGGTGCTAGCCCGCGTGGACGGCGTCTTTAACGGCATCTCGCTTTCCGGCGATGTCGTTGGCACTACTACGCTCGTGGGCCGCGGCGCAGGGCAGGACGCCACCGCCAGTGCTGTTATCGGCGACATCGTGGATGCCATCCGCGTGCTCAAGGGCGCATCTTTCAAGTTTCTCACACAGGCCGATCTCGATTCCTACAACGCACTTGGCACAGCCGTGCGCATGGCCACGTTGGACGAGATCCAGACGCAGTTTTACCTGCGTTTCGCGTTGCGCGACAAGCATGGCGTCTCGGCGGAAGTCTATCGCATCCTCGCTGAGGAAAAAATCTCCGTGGCGCGCGTCATCCAATACGAACAGGCCGGCACGCGGCGCGGCACGCATACACTCTCGACTTATCCCGTGAGCGAGTCCGCTATGGAGCGGGCATTGCGCAAACTCAAACGCCTTCGCACTGTGCTCGAGCCGCCGCTCGTGCTGCGCATTTTTACACCGGAAAATTAATATGAGAAAGATTGGCCTGAAATTGTTTTTTCATAAAACATGCAATCTATTTTCCTAGAGTAGATCAATTTACAAAACAACAACACACAATATGCTTATAAAAACTACACTCTCTTTGTTCGCCGCGAGCCTCTTCTATGCCTCTGCGGGCATCGCTATCGCTGCTGCCGAAGGCGCTCCCGCCCCCGACGCGCAAGTCGCTCCTGCCGCCCCCGCAGGCGCGGAGGCCGTAGCCGCCAAACTTCTCCGTTATCCAGACATCCACGGCGATACCGTTGTCTTCTGCTACGGCGGAGATATCTGGAAAACCTCTGCCGCGGGCGGCACCGCCGTCCGTCTTACGGCGCACCCGGGACAAGAGCTTTTCCCGCGCTTCTCACCCGATGGGCAGTGGATTGCTTTTACCGGACAATATGACGGCGACGAGCAGGTGTATGTTATCCCGGTGGCGGGCGGCGTCCCGCGCCAATTGACGTTTTATCCCTCCTCCGGCCCTATGTCTTATGGCTATGACAATCTCGTCTATGGTTGGACGCCGGATGGCAAAAACATTCTTTTCCGCTCCCTTCGCGATGCCAATTCCGTGACCGAGCTTGGCACACTCTACACCGTGCCCTTTGAGGGCGGTCTGCCTAAAAAAGTCGGCATGCCCACCGCCGGAGCCGGCGAGTTTTCCCCCGATGGCACAAAAATCGTTTATTCGCCCATCTTTCGCGATTTCCGTTCATGGAAGCGCTATCAGGGCGGCATGGTGCAGCATCTGCAAATCTTCGATCTGAAGACCCGCGAGACAAAGCGCCTTGATAAAAACCCCCGCACCGAGCGTGAGCCGATATGGATAGGCGAAAAAATCTTTTTCACTTCCGACCGCACCGGGACAATGAACATTTTCGAATACGACACCCAAAGCGGAAAGGTCGTTCAGCGCACACACGAAAAACAGTGGGATGTCCGCTGGTCATCCGGCGACAAGGACGGGCAAATCGTCTATGAACTCGGTGGCGAACTCATCGTCTATAACACACGCGCCTCGCGCGATGCCGACCGCTTCCGCAAGCTCGCCGTGCATGTGCCTCACGACGGCCTCGCCATGCGCCCAGTGCGCATCAACGTCGGCGGGCACATCGAGTCCTATTCCGCGGCTCCCGGCGGCAAGCGTCTTGCCATTGCTGCCCGCGGCGACCTTTTCTCCGTGCCTGTCGAAAAAGGCTATCCGCGCAATTTGACCAATTCCAGCAATGCCCACGAACGCGAACCGATCTGGTCTCACGACGGTAAACTGCTCGCCAGCATCTCCGATAAATCCGGTGAAGATCAGATCTACATCCAAGACGCCAAGGGCGAGCAACCCTCCCGCCAGATCACCACTACATTCAAGAGCCGGCTTGCCAATTTGACCTTTTCTCCCGACGGGCGTTATTTAGCCGTCACTGACAGCAGCGCCACGCTCTGGCTTGTTCCGCTGAAAAACGGCAAAGCCGCAGGTGAGCCCTTTACCGTTGTTACTGCAGAAAACGGCGGCACCCCCACCGCAGACTGGTCGCCCTGCAGCGGTTACATCGCTTACACGCTTCCCAATCCACAGGAAGTCAGCCAGCTTTACATTTACGAAGTCGCCACAAAGAAAACCCGCCTCATCTCCGGCCCGCTTTTCGATGTCCAAAATCCCGCTTGGGATCCCGCAGGTAACTACCTCTATTTTCTCTCCCGCCGCGAGTTTGCCCCGCAATTCAGCTCCGTGGAGTGGAATTTTGCCGGCGCACGCGACATTGGTATCTTTGCCTTGGCACTGCGCAAAAACGTCCCGAATCCCTTCGGCCCGCAATTCGACGACGAAACTACCCCCGTCAACAAAACGGACGCCCCCAAAGCTGCGCCAAAGCCAGCCGACAAGGTCGCGCCAAAGCTTGCTGGCAAAGCTCCCTCAAAGTCCGCTGCCAAAGTTGCACAGGGAAAGAAAGCCGCCAAAGCTCCCGCCGCAAAATCTCCTGCGCCCCGCGTGACCAAGATAGATTGGGACGGCCTTGATCTGCGCGTCGTGCGTGTCCCCGTTCCTTTTGAGAATTACAGCTCACTCAGCGCCACCGATAAATTCCTCTTCTTTGTCCGCAGCGCTGCCCATTTCAACGGACGTGAGGCGGAGAGCAAATCACGCCTCATTGCCTACGACCTCAAAGAACGTAAAGAAATCCTCTTTGCTGCGGATGCCGGTGCTTACACCATTGCGCCCGATTTCTCCAAGATCATCTACCGTTCCGAAGGTGCATTGCGTGCCAGCGAGCCTAAGCCCGGTGCCAAGTCCACTGTTATAAAGACAGACAGCCTCTATGCCGACAGCATTCCTGCCGAAGAGTGGGCCGAGATGTTCAACGAGACATGGCGCAAATACCGAGACTTCTTCTACGTGCGCAATATGCACGGCTACGATTGGGAGGCGCTTGGCCAGCAATATCGTGCCCTTCTGCCACATGTTGCCCACCGCAGCGACCTCACTTACATCCTCCGCGAAATGGTCTCCGAGTTGAACATCGGACACGCTTATGTCATGGGTGGCGAATTCATCCAGCCCCGCCGCCCCGTCGTTGGGTTGCCCGGCTGTATCTTCGAATTAGATGAAAAGGCCAATCGCTACAAAATCGCCAAAATTTACCGCGGCTCAAACGAAGAGCCGAAATACCGTTCGCCGCTGACGGAAATCGGCGTGAATGCCAAAGTCGGAGATTACGTGCTCGCCATAGACGGCATAGAATTGACCGGTGCGGAAAATCCCTACCGCGTCCTGCAACACCGCGCCAATCCCGTCACCCTCACATTGAACGCGAAGCCGGAACTCAAAGGCGCACACAAGACCACCTATGTCCCGTTGCCCAGCGAACAGTCGTTGCGCTATCTCGACTTTGTGCTGACCTCACATGAACGCGTGGCAAAGGCGACCAATGGACGCGCCGGTTATCTCCATATTCCGAACATGGGCGGATCAGGTGCTTATGAGTTTTTGAAATGGTATTATCCCCAATTGCGCAAAGAAGGCCTTGTGATAGACGTGCGCACAAACGGCGGCGGTAACATCTCCCAGTGGATTATCATGCGCCTGAATCAGAAACTTCTCGGCACTCGTTTCGGTGGACCTAACCGCACCCCCGATGCTTATCCGGGTAACGCCCGCCACGGGCATCAGGTGTGCCTTATCAACGAGACTGCCGGCAGCGACGGCGACATCTTTCCGCATTTCTTCCGCGTTGCAGGACTTGGTCCCTTGATTGGCAAACGCACTTGGGGCGGCGTGGTCGGCATTAGCGGCGTTGGCCCGCTTCTGGACGGCGGCACAGTCTATGTGCCCATGCGCGGCTCCAATGACATCAAGGGCAATTGGATAATCGAAGGGAAGGGCGTGCAGCCCGATATTGAGGTTGAGAACGACCCGAAATCCATGATCGAAGGCGTGGATCCGCAATTAGAACGCGGCATAGAGGAATTGATAAAACACATGGACGCACAGCCGAAGAAATGGCCGGAGCGCCCCGCCGATCCTGTGAAGACAAAGTAAGAACCGGCAGATTAGCCGGGAATGCCAAGCTCTAGCTTAGACGACTCATCGTCCAAGCTGGAGTTTGGCGTTCCCGGATTTTTTGTGGTTTTTGTCATTGCGAAATTATTTTATCCGCAACCGACCGGGCAGTCGGCAGAGAGATGTGCAGAACACCGTAACTGGCGGATTTGATTTGTTGTAAGGTGGAAGCGGCGTCCCGCCGCTTGTGGGTCCTGTTATCTCATCGCCTCATCAGAGGACGATACGCAAGGTGGAAGCGGCGTCCCGCCGCTTGTAGGTTCACTATCTCATCGCCTCATCAGAGAGCGATGTTACGGCGAGGGAGAGATGCCTGTGGCTCCGGGAAAGTTTCAGGCCGGGGCCGCAGCATTACTGCGGCACTTCATCCACTCCGCCCGGATGCAGAGGATGGCATCGGCAGAGCCGTTTCACGGCCATCCAAGCGCCGCGGGAAAACCCATGCCGCGTGATGGCTTGCCGGGCATATTCCGAGCAGGTCGGGGCAAAGCGGCATCCGCACCACGGCCCAAATAAAAAATGAAATGGAGGAGAGATGCGCCGCTGGTAAAAGCGCAATAACCACAATGTCACACGCGTGGCAGGATGGAGGTGGGCCTGAACATCACCTTGCTGTTCGCGAAATGTCGAGGAAGCGGCGAGATGGGCCTTGGAAGGGGAAGCCATGGCGTTTCCGTTTTCTATTTTCCGCCAGCGAGTAATTTTGCACTCGCTTCAAGATAACGTTTTTCCAACGAAGCAAATGTTTTTCCAAGGCTCGAACGGCGCGGCACGATAACCACGTCCCAACCAGTCGGCCAGACATCGGGATGTTGCCGGAATATTTCGCGAAACACCCGTCGCATCCGGTTTCGCCAGACGGCATCTCCCAATATTTTTTTTGCGGAGACAACGCCGATACGCGCCGGAGTCCCGGCATCCGGCACTCTTAGCGCATTCAACACAAAAGGCCCGCATTCGAGACGCGAACCTTCTTGGCGCACACGGACGAAATCGGCTTGCGCGTGAAGCCGTTGTTCGCCGGGCAAGCGCATTCTAGCCGCGATGCGTTGCGGCTCAGTCTGCAAGGCGTTTGCGCCCAATGCGGCGGCGGTTGGCCAGGGTCTTGCGACCTCCGCGAGTTTTTAAACGGGCGCGAAAACCGCATTTACGAACGCGGCAAATTTTGGATGGACGATATGTCGGCTGCATGATGTGAAAGTTTTTTGAGGGGCGAGAAGAAACGAAGCACTTCGCGTTCTGTCAAGCGGCTTATCCTGTCTATTTCACAATTAATCAAATCAGGCGGCTTCCCATGAGATTTGCGGGTTCCTTATGCATTCCGACTCCTTCGAGGAATTACTCACCCGATTGGTCGCCGACAAAGGCACCAAATTCGACGATCCTGAAGACCCACAGAATATAAAGCCGGAAGGGTCTTTTTCGTCCTTGAACAAGCGGAACTCACCGCAAGCGAATTGGCCGGGGCGCGAGAATAACAGGCAGGACTAGGTGGCAACAAATCGCCCGGCGTGATGTCTTGCTCAGTCATGCGTAAATCATCGCTTTTCGTCCTTCTTTTCCAGCTTTTGTCGTTACACGGGTTCCTTGTCGCCGCGCCCAATGCAAAAAAGCCTGCGCCGCCTCCCGCGCCGCCGCAGTCCGTTGCCTTTGTCAAAACAATCCTCGCCCGAGAACTTTCTCCCAACGAGCGCATCTCTACTCAAGCCCTCTGGAGAACACTCGAACATAGCGACGAACTTCTCGCCGACTGGTTGCGCCAAGACCTCGCCGATCCCACCGGACTGTCCCTCTTCACTGACGATAACCCCATTGCAAATTTCCGACGCGCCATCGCCAAAGTTTCCGGCAAACCAGCCGAATCCAGCGAGACGGAAGATGTGAGCCGCTTCGCCGCCGATGTCGCCGCATATCGTCTCCTGTGCTCCCAACGCCGCGAAAGCCAGCTCGCCGCTGCCGCCGCACAAACCCCGCGCCTCGTCTATGCCCGCCACTTCATCATGGGTGGCTCGCATTATGCCTACACCGAGTCGCTTACCGATGCCCAGCAGGAGCGGTGGTTCGTCCCCGGGGGTAAACTTTGCCACGCAGAATATACACGCGAGGGCCTTTGGAAAGAGACTGTCCTTCTCGACTCTCCGCAAGGTGTCATCCGCGATGTGGATGTTGATTTTGATGCCAGCCGCATCCTTTTCTCATGGAAAAAATCCGACAATGAAGATGATTACCATCTCTACGAAATCCCTGTCGGCGACGATGGCTCGCCTGATCCCGCTCGCATCCGCCAGTTGACCTTCGGTGCCGGTCTTGCCGACTACGAAGGCTGCTACCTTCCGGATGGCTCCATTCTTTTCAACTCCTCCCGTTGCCAGCAAATCGTAGATTGCTGGTGGACTGAGGTCAGCAACCTCTATCGTTGCGACGCCGATGGTTCCAATATCTTCCGGCTCACCTTCGACCAAGTCCACGACAACTATCCCACCCTCACCTGGGACAATCGTGTGCTCTACACTCGTTGGGACTACAATGACCGCTCCCAGATGTATCCCCAGCCGCTTTTCCAAATGGCTCCCGATGGCACTTCGCAAGCTGCTGTCTATGGTGAAAACTCCTGGTTCCCGACCTCCATCGTCCACGCTCGCGCTATACCCGGTTCGCAAAACGTGTTTGCCATCGCCACCGGTCACCACTCGCGCCAACCCGGTGAACTCATTCTCATTGAGCCGGGGAAGGGGCGTCAGGAGACCGAGGGCATCACCCGGGTGGCCCCCATCCGCCCCAATCCTGAGCAACGCCCGATTATCGTGGACGCTTACGGTCAGGATGGGGCCCTTTTCGCTTATCCCTACCCGATAGATTCACGCAGTCTCTTCGTTTCTTATAATCCCGAAGGTTGGAATGGCGGCGCCACCCGCCGTCAAAAAAGCGGACTCGGCCTTTACTGGATGGATATTGACGGGAATCGTGAATTGCTCGCTTCGCGCCTTGGCATCGCCTGCGGACGCGCCGTTCCACTCTTGCCGCGTAAACGCCCTGCGTCACGTCCCTCACTCGTGGACTACGCTAAAGACGAGGGCACTTTTCACATTCTGGATGTGTATGCCGGCGAAGCCATGCGGGATGTCCCCCGCGGCACGGTGAAGACCCTGCGCGTAATAGAACTGGATTTTCGCGTCGCGGGTATTCGCCATAACGGAAACGGCGGTCCCGGTGGCGGTGCCCTCGTTTCGACGCCCATCTCTGTCGGCAATGGCGCGTGGGACGTAAAAATCCCGCTTGGGGACGCCAAAGTCCACGACGATGGCTCTGTCTTCTTCAAGGCTCCGACGCGGCGCCCACTTTACTTTGTGTTGCTTGATGAAAAAGGGCGCATGGTGCAGACCATGCGAAGCTGGACTACTTTGCAACCCGGCGAAAATGCGTCCTGTGTGGGCTGCCACGAATCGAAGAACAGTGCTCCGCCGGCCTTTAGCCGTCCGCCGAAAGCGCTTATCGCCGGAGCGCAGCGACTCGTGCCCTTTTGGAAAGAGAGGGCATCCGCATCTGATCCGATACCCCGTTCCGGCTTTAGTTTTTCCCGCGACGTCCAGCCCATTCTCGATCGTCACTGTGTCTCCTGTCATGACGGGGCCTCGCCAGCTGCTGGCACCCCGCGTCCTGATTTTCGAGGTGTCGCCGTTCAGGATCGTGTCGGCGGGCGGGCATGGTTGCGTTCCTACCTTTCGCTCACGCATGCGTATATTGATGAAGGTGGAAGGGGGTCCTGGCGCGGGAAGGATAATAATCCCGTCTTGAACTGGGTTTCCGCCGCATCGGCTCCCACGCTGCAAAAGCCATTCTCAGTTGGTTCTAGTGCCAGTAAGCTTTTCAAACGTCTCGATTCCGGGCATGGCAAGACGGCGATCACTCCCGCAGAAGTGGCCCGGCTCGCTGCTTGGGTGGACATGTCCGTCCCGTTTTGCGGTGACTATCAGGAAGCCAACATCTGGACTGACACGGAGAAAGCCAAGCACGCTAAATATCAAGCGAAGCGCGACACCGCCAATGCTGCTGATGCCGCTGTGCTTCAGCTCTTGAAATCAAAGTAGCACGGGAAGCACCATCCTGCCAAAGATGGTGCCCTCATTCTCTTCTTCTCACCGGCGTCGTTTGCTCTTGCGGTAGCTGAATGACGACCGCGCTTTACCAGCGGTTTTTTCGCCCTTCAAAATGGCGATCTGGTCGCGCAACAACGCTGCCCGCTCAAACTCCAATTTGTCCGCTGCTGTCAGCATCTCTGTTTCCAACTCCGCTAATACGGCAGCGGTATCTTTGTCCTTAGTGCCCTCGGCGAGCATGAGCGGCTCCAACTCATCGGAGCCGTCAGGCATGAGACTCGCTTGCACAGGCCGGACAACACTGCGCGGCGTGATGCCGTGCGCCTGATTGTGGGCCATCTGCCGCTCGCGGCGCAGAGCCGATACCGCCAAGGCGCGTGTGAGGGAATTGGTCATCACATCGGCGTAAAGAATCACGCGCCCGCGCTCGTGGCGGGCGGCGCGGCCTGCGGTCTGAATGAGACTCGTCTCGCTTCGCAGAAAACCTTCCTTGTCCGCGTCGAGGATTCCGACCAGCCCGACTTCGGGCAAATCCAGCCCCTCGCGCAACAAGTTGACCCCGATGAGCACATCGAAACGTCCCTCGCGCAGACGGCGCAAAATCTCCACGCGCTCAATGGCATCTATGTCCGAATGGAGGTATTCGACGCGCAAGCCCGATTCGCGCATAAACTCGGCCAAATCTTCGCTCATGCGCTTCGTGAGCGTCGTCACGAGCACGCGTTCGCCCGCCTCGGCAGCGGCCTTCGCTTCGCCGATGAGGTCTTCGACTTGCCCTTGAATGGGGCGCACTTCCATTGCCGGATCGAGTAAGCCCGTGGGACGGATGATTTGCTCGGCGATAACACTGCTGTTCTCAAACTCGTAAGGCGCCGGCGTCGCTGAGACAAAGAGCGTTTGACCGGTGGCGGTGCTGAATTCGTCGGGTTTGAGCGGGCGGTTTTCGATTGCCGACGGCAAGCGGAAACCAAACTCCACAAGCCGCTCTTTGCGCGAACGGTCGCCGTGATACATGCCGCGAATCTGCGGCA
>JAITXH010000108.1 GCA_031284845.1 Puniceicoccales bacterium
GACGCGGTGGACGGGTGAGGTGGTTTTTTAATTGGAGATCGGAGATTGGAAATTTGAAATTATTTTTTAACCACGGATTACACGGATATTTGGGGATGGCCGTCGTGATTGGAACGGGCGCTTGGAAGGGAAGGCGTCTATTTTTTATCCACGAATTTCACGAATTGGATTTAAAAAAAATTTGTGAAAATTTGTGAAATTCGTGGACAGAATGAGCGGCGTGGACTGTGCGGACGCAGTGGACGGGGGAGGTGGTTTTTTGATTTTTGTTGATGGGCGTCTTTTTGGCGACGGGTCTTCCGATTCCAACGGCCATCTTAAAATATCCGTGTCATCTGTGGTTAAAATGAGCGCCTGCCATCCTCTGCCCGCGCAGTGTGGCAAAGGGTCAAGGGCTTAAGGTTTCGCGCTCGGCCTTAAGCCGTAATTGGCCACAGGCGGCGTCAATGTCATGCCCTTTTTCACGACGAAGCGTCACCGAAATTCCTCGCACCTTCAACTCCTGCGCAAAGCGCTGCTGACGGGTCAGTCCAGGACGTTTCCACGGCAAACCTTCCACGACATTATACGGGATGAGGTTGACGTGCGCGTGCAAGGTGCGGGCGATCTCGGTCAGGGCGTGCGCTTGCTCCAAGGTGTCATTTACTCCTTCAATCAAAATAAACTCCAAGGTGAGCATTCTGCCGTGTTTTGCAGCAAAGGCCTTGCACGCGGGAATCAACGCTTCCAGAGGATATTTCCGGTTTACAGGCATGATTTGATCACGCACGGCATTCGTCGCGCCGTGCAAACTCACGGCGAGACGGACGCCAAGGAGGTCATCCGCCAATTCAAGGATTTTCGGGACTACGCCAGAGGTCGAAATGGTGATGCGCCGTGCGCCAAAACCCAGTGCCCACGGGGCGTTGATGAGTTTGAGCGCTGAAAGCAGGTTCTCGTAGTTTGCCATCGGCTCTCCCATGCCCATGACGACGATGTTGTCAAACGAGGCGAGGCCGTCCCGGATGTGTCCGCCGGCAGCGGCGTCTTCCATGCGGCAGACTGCCATGAGCTGCCCGACAATTTCTCCTGTGGTCAGGTTGCGCCGGAAGCCTTCCAGTCCTGATGCGCAAAAGCGACATCCGTAAGCACACCCCACCTGTGTCGAAATGCAGACTGTCTTGCGCGAACGTTCGACGCCGACTCCTTCCTGGGGAGCGCGGATGATGACGGTCTCGATGAGCGAGCCGTCGCGCAGGCGTTGAAGGATTTTTTGGGTGACATCCCCGGAGGCTTCCCGTGCAAGCGGTTCGTTGGGCGCAAAGTCAAAAGTGGTGTCGAGCCATTCCCGCAAGGATTGCGGCAAGTTGGACATCGCGGCGGGGGAGTGGACCCGTTTCTTGTAAATCCAATCGAGGATTTGCATTGCGCGAAATGCCGGTGTCCCCAGCTCGGCAAGGCGTGCAGTGAGGGTTTCCGGGGTTTCGGCAAAAACGGGTGCTCTTTCCATGTGCTTTTTTAAGGTGCCAAATGTGTCCCTCAGGGAAAGCATAAAGAAAGGAATGAGGGCTGAAAGGAGAGCCGTTGGGACTCCGAAGTGATCGGGTGCTCTTTGCCTTTTGGCCGCGTTTCCGGGCTTCCACGCACGGCGTAATTTTGTTTTCATGGCAACCATGTCACGGGGGTTGCCGACCATAGTCCATTTGGATGCTGATGCGTTTTTCGTATCGGTGGAGCAGGCACTTGATCCCGCGCTACGTGGCAAAAAAGTGGCAGTGGGCGGGCGCGAACGGGGCATCATCGCCTCGGCGAGCTATGAGGCTCGTGCGTGCGGAGTCTATACGCCTATGCCGACATCTCAGGCGTTGCGCATTTGCCCGGATTTGATCCTCGTGGGCCACCGCGACGGGATGAGCCGCTATGGTGAATTCTCGCACCGGCTCTTCGATCTGTGCGAGACGGTGACGCCGCTTGTCGAGCGCCGCTCCATAGACGAGGGATTTATGGACGTGGGTGTGTGCGGATTCCGCGATGAGGCTGGTGTGGTGTCTGCAATGCGCGAATTGCAGGCACGGCTGTTGCGCGAACTCGGGTTGCCTGTGTCCTTCGGGTTGGCGTCCAATAAGCTGGTGTCGGCGGTGGCGAGTAAACAAAACAAGCCGCGCGGGTTTACCGTCGTGCAGGTGGGCAATGAAGAAGCCTTTCTTGCGCCGTTGCCTGTCGGGGTGCTTCCCGGTGTGGGTAAAAAAACGGAAGTATTGCTCAAATCCAATGGCATTGTGCGGGTGGGCGACTTGCCTGCGCAGCCGGAAGCGTTGCTGGCCTCATTGCTGGGAAGTGGCTGGCGGCATGTGGTGGCTATGGCGCAGGGGCTGGATGAGTCCGCAGTGGGGACCGAATCCGAAGACGCCAAATCGTATTCGCAGCAGGAAACGTTCCGGTGCGACATTGGTGAATCCGCAACGATTCTGCGCATAACCAAGGGCATGATTGACAATCTAATGGCCAAGGTGCGTGCCGACGCAAAGCGCGTGCGCACGCTTACAGTGAAGGTGCGGTATCAGGGCATGGAAGACGACTCTGCGGCCCGCAGCCTCCCGGAGGCAAGTGATCTGGAGAGTTCGTTTTATCCGCTCGCGGAGTCGTTGTTGCGCACCGCGTGGCGTCGGCGCACGAGTCCCTTGCGCCTCGTGGCGGTAAAGCTGTCGGGTGTGGAGGGGCAGGCGCGGCAACTCGAATTATTCTCTGCGCCGGGTGCCGGAGACGAGCGCAAGCGCCGTCTGGCTGCTGCCGTCGATGCGCTAAATCTTCGCGGCAATGCGCCGGTGCAGCACGGGCACCAGATTAAACACAAAAAGAGCAATTGAGTCAGGACGACTTCAATTGCTCTTTTTGCGGTTTAAGCGAATTTTTCGCGCTTCTCAGGAAATATTCCCGACAAGGAACTCAGGAGCGGAAATGGGCTTCAAGGAACCAGAGAGCCTTATCAAGTGCGCGGGAAACCGCGGTCAACAAGTCCGATGTGTCTGCATCTCCTGCGTCTGAAGTGGCACCTACTGCATCGCGGACGGACTTTGCCGCGAGGGCAAAGCGATTCGCCAAAGCGAGCACGTAGATATGCGCTCCTTTTCCTTCGACGGCAAACTCGGGCAATGCCGAATTCGCTGCCGCGAGACGCACTGTGCCTTCGGCGATACCGCCTAGTGCGACGATGCGCTCTGCAATGTCGTCGAGTTGTTCAAAGACAGCGTCGGCGACTTTGTCGAATAACTCGTGTTGGAAGAAGAACGCCGGACCGGTGACGTTCCAATGTGCTTGTTTGGCTTGCGAATGCAAGTCGGTCAGGTCGGCGAGGGCCTGATTGAGTAACCCGATGGAGGTCACGCGTGTGGCCTCAGGCAGGTCGTTGCGTGTGGACACAAGTGTCGGCGCAGTTTTTTTCTTAGGTTTTGTAGAAGAAGCGATGTTAACCATAGCAGTGTATTTGATTCGCCTGCGAGCCTAACAGGGAGCGGGGTGTGCGCAAGCTCGTTATTTAACCGATTTCGCGCTCTCACCGCCTTGTTTCATTGCTTTTCCGGCAAGAGGCAAGGGAAGGATGGCGTTTCCCCTGATAATCTACTCTTCCATTGCCGTATCCCTCTGGTGCGCGGCGGCTCGGCGTTCAGGCTTTTGCGGTTTGGGGCTTACTGGCCCATCCGGGCACAAACCCTGCTTCCCGCAGGTAGCTGAGTGCGGCGCTCTCGGCGGCGCGCATCGCCTGGCGGTCAGCGTCCTCAATGTCGTCATAACCGGCAAGATGCAACCAGCCGTGGACGAGATACAATAAGACTTCTTCGGCCAGGGTGTTACCGTGCTTCCCTGCTTCGCGCTGCGCTTGCGCGACGCACACACAGAGCTCTCCGGCAAAAGGCTCTCCGGTGCCATCGTCTTCAGGCTCTCCCGGGAAACTGATCACATCCGTTGGCGAGGGGTCTCCCAAAAAATCGGCGTGCAGGCGGCACATCGCTGCGTCGTCCAGGAAGGCCACAGAAAGCTCGCCGGGAAAAATTCTTCTTCCTCCTGCCGTCCATTCGTCCAGCAGCGCAAACAGGTGCGCGATGGAGTCCGGCGCGGCATCAAAGTCCGGCACCAGATTATTTGTCCGCACTACCCGCATTGTCCTGTGTTCCTGTTGCGGCGGGCGCTGTTTTCTTATCCGCCTCCGTTTCGACGGAGGGTTCCGCTGCCGTGTATGTGGATTTTGGATACTCTACCCGGTGGTGCAGCATGTTCAGCAAGGAGGATTTCAGGCTTTGGCGGATGCCTTGCACTTCACGGAACGTCAACGGGCATGTGTCGAGTTGTCCGTCCATGATGCGTTCTGCTACGATGGCTTCCACCAGATCTTTGATCGTCACCGGCGTTACTTTTTTCAACGAGCGTGAGGCTGCTTCAAGGCTGTCTGCGAAGAGCACGATGGCGGATTCTTTTGTGCGCGGGCGTGGTCCGTCGTAGCGGAATGTCACCTCGTCCACGGTGTTTTCTCCTGATGCGGCGGCATCGGCATTTTGTTTGGCCTTGTGGTAAAAATACCGGATAAGCCCCGTGCCGTGGTGTTGCTCAATCACGTCTATGATGACGCGTGGCAATTTGTATTCCCGTGCGATGACGACGCCTTCGCGCACATGGCTTTTTATCACGAGTGCGCTGGTGGTCGGGCTGACTTCGGCGTGCGGGTTGGCACCCATGCGCTGATTTTCGATAAAATATTCCGGTTTCACCATCTTGCCTACGTCGTGGTAAAGCGCCGAGCAACGGCACAGCAGCGAATTGGCTCCGATCTCCGTCGCGGCGCGTTCCGCCAAGTCGGATACCATGACGCTGTGGTGAAATGTCCCCGGTGCGGTGATTTGCAGTTTGCGCAACAGGGGGTGATTGTAATCCGTCAGGCTCAGGAGGGTGATGTTGGTCGTGATCTTGAAAAGGCGCTCTAGCAGAGGCAACACTTCTGCGGCAAATACTCCTGTAAGCAAGCCGCCGGCCATGCACCCTACCGCCTGCAAAGCCAGCCCCTGCCAGGCCACACCGCCTGATAAACAGAGGAAAAAGGCCGGGACGGTCACAGCGATCCCGGAGGCAAAACCGGCGCGCATGATCATGCCGCGGTTACGCACTCCGCGGCTGAACCATATGCCCACCAATGATGCGACAAGGGACACAAATAGCACGTCGGTGCTGCGCCCGAGCATCAATGAGCTGGCTGCTGAGACGATAAATGAAGTCAACACGGCCATGGGTGCTCCCGAAAAAATCGTCACCAGAATAGCTGCCAGTGCCGGAGGTGCCATCCAGAAGAGCATCTCTCCGCCGATGGGAAGCCCCCAGCGCTCGAGCACCCGGAGCACATCCTGAGATTCGCCTAAGTCCAAAACGATGCGGATTATCCCCACATTCAAAAGCACTAGCACGGCGGCCAGAGACATGTCTCGCCGTTTGCGCGGCAAGGGCGCGAGCACGACGCGCATGTAGAGCACCACGAGCACTACGAGGCCGAGCACGGGGAGCGAGTTTTCCGTGATCACCAGCCCCACTCCGTATTCACTGTGCCCGTGTTTCTCCAGTTGCTGCCGGTAGGCGTTCCAGCGCTCTAGGACGACGGGTGTAACTCTTTCTCCGGGTTGCACTAAGGGATCTTTGACTAACACCTCCACCGTGACGGGTTGCACCTTCGACATGGCCAGTTCCTGCTGCCGTTGTGTTTCTACGCCGTCAAGGTGCACATTGTCCCGCAGTCCGGCGCTGAACAGGGAATACAGCGCTTCGCGGACCTCGACATGCTCTTGCGTGAGGGAGGGTTCTTTGAGCGCCACTGAGTAGAGGTTTTCCCGGAGTGCTGCCGAGGCAGCCGTCCACTCCATGGCGCGTGTCGAATAGAGGCGCATCTCCTCCTGACGCATATAAATACCGCTGCGCAATAGCTGCTCCAGCACTTCTACGGATCTGGTCGTCAGGCGCGTGAAGGCCTCTTTCCCGGGCACCAGTTCGATGAGGTTGGAGACGTCGTTGGCGAGCATCTGGTGGAGGCCGGGCAGGTTCACCTCAATAATCAGCCGCAGGCATGCGTTTTTGCGTTCTTCGCCGGTATGGGTGCGTAATTCATCGAAATTTTCGGATACGATCCGGATGAAGTTACGGTATTTCACCAGCACCGGGAGCGATTCTTCGACTGCTACGCGATAGACGGGTGCCGTCCTCAGGCGTGCCAGTTCGCGCTCTTGTCCCTGCTTTTCCTTGCTCTCGTATTTGAATGAAAACTGTGCTTCGTAACGCACTCGGGATTCTGACCCAAGGAGGAGCACGGGCAGGTGCGGCGGGCGTCCCCAGAAGCAAATAAACAGCATAAACACGCCCAGTGCAGAGAGGACGAAGAATTCCCAGACGACGAGCAGGCGATACCACCGCGTTTTCGACGGATCGTCCACTACGCGCCGTACTATGCCCATGTCTTCACGGCGGTGCCGTTTTTTTTCAAAAAATCCCATTGCCGCCCCCTTTCCTAGAAAAGAACTCCGCCTGTGCAAGCGGTTTGTCTGATTCCGGTCTGACATCGGGCATCAGAGTGCCGGAACGGGGGCGGGGCAGGGCGGGGGAGCAGAACGACAGGAGGCGGAAAAGAGGCAGAGGGGCATTGCACCTCATTTTTCATTTCTCATTTCTCCTTTTTCATTTTAGCTACTCCGGTTTCCCATGAGTCTTAAGATTCCCGAAGAACGCAGGCGCCTCTTCCTCCATATTTTAAATGGCGTGCTCGTCCTGTGCGGTCTATGCGCACTGGGATTGTTCACTTTCCTCGTTGGCTGGTTGGTGCCCACTGACAGGCATTCGCTGATAGAAAATGCAACGCGTTGGATTCTTGGTATTTTCGTCATACAGGAGATTTTCCGTGTCGCCCTTCAAAAACACCCCTTGAGCTATGTGCTCTCGCACAAAGTGGAGACGATAATCGCGTTCTTGATCGCACTTGAGCTTTGTATCGGCGGGATGCTTTACGAGTGGCTTGAAATCCGCAATGGCTTTGATGTCTCTGCTGAGACGTTTACCCTTTTCTATCTAGCTGGCTCTCAACTGACTTTATTTGTGCTCGTCGGCTTGCGCGGGCTGCGCGACAACCGCCTGCTTTCCCATCGTTACCTCACGCCCGGTCTGGTGTTCATGCTCAGCCTCGCTTTGCTCGCCACGCTGGGCACGCTGTTGTTGATGACGCCGCGTGCTACGCCGGAGGGCGGCGGCGTGAGATGGCTGGATGCCGTATTTACGGCTACCAGCGCCATTTGCGTGACGGGGTTGAACACCGTGGACATCTCCACGGGCTTCACCCGGCATGGGCAGTGGGTGATCCTTTTTCTCATCCAGTTGGGCGGGCTGGGTGTGATGACGTTTACCTACTTCCTCGCCTACTTCCTGGCCGGGGGCGTCTCGCTACGCAACCGCATCGCGTTGCAGGATCTCCTCAGCAAAGATACTCTGGGGCAGATAGGAACTGTGCTGGGTGTCATCATCGGATTCACTTTCACCTGCGAGGCCATCGGTGCCGCAGCGATCTATTCGCTGCTCGGGGCGCATCCCGGAGGCATTGCAGCCGACGACCGCTTGTTTTTCTCCATTTTCCACTCGGTGTCGGCGTTTTGCAGTGCAGGATTTTCCACGTTGAGTGGCGGTTTTTCCAACGATGTGCTGAAGAATCAGGATGGCGTGCTTGCCGTCGTCCTCACACTTGTCGTCGCTGGTGCGATCGGCTTTCCGGTCATGCAAAACTGCTGGCAGGTGCTCGTGGGCAAAGTGCGGAAGGCACTCGGCCTGCGCAATCGCCATCACGCGCTGCCGCGGCTCTCCACGAACACCAAGTTGGTGCTCACGACCACGCTCGTGTTGTTTGTCTTCGGCACGCTCGCCGTCTATGTCACGGAGTTCCTGCTCGGGCAGGGACGCGGGAGTGGCGGCGGCGCACTGCACTCTCTGTTCATCGCCATGTTTGATGCTGTGGGCGGGCGCACCGCAGGCTTTACCACGGCCACAAACGAGTTGTTCTCTCCGGCCACCGCCATTGTCATCATGTTTCTTATGTTTGTGGGCGGAGGCCCATCGAGCACTGCCGGGGGCATCAAGACTGCTACGCTCGCTGTCGCGGTGCTCTCGCTGCGCCGCGTGCTTTTCGGGCGTTCTGACATTGAGGCGTTCGGGCGTCGGTTAGACGATTCCACGGCCCACCGTGCGTTGGCTACCATCTTTGTCGCCATCGGCTTCATCACGCTCATCGCCATCACGCTTTGCCTGCTGGAGCCGAATATGCCCGCGGTCAATCTCGGCTTTGAGGCCATCAGCGCGGTGAGCACCGCCGGGTTGTCGCGCGATGTGACGGCGCACTTGAGCGATGCCTCAAAGCTCGTCCTTGTGTTTGCGATGTTCTGCGGGCGCGTCGGTGTGCTCACTTGTCTCATGGCCTTCATCCCGCGCCGGGATGCGCCGGCGTTCCGCCTGCCGGAAGATAACATTATCCTTAACTGACACAGGCGCTTTAAATACCAGAGGGCGCGGTAATGATTTTTGCTTTCACTTCTCCGGCAACCCACCTATCTCTGTAAGCGGAAAACTCACATGAAATGTTGCATCATCGGGCTGGGTGTATTCGGAAAAAACCTCGTGTATGATCTCGCCGAGCTTGGCGCGGAAATCCTCGCCATAGACCGCCGCGACGACAATGTCGCGGCGATAAAAGATGTGGTGGATGCGGCGTTGGTCATGGACTTTGACGACAGCGCGGCGCTTGCCACGTTGCCCATTCGAGAAATGGACGTGGTGGTCATGGCCATAGGGGATGATTTCGAGAAATCCATGGAATTGACCATCAAGGCACAGGAACTGGGTGCCCGGCGCATGGTGTGCCGCGTGCTCTCTCCGATGCACGCCCGCCTGCTCCGCCTGCTCAAGGTGGACCGCCTTGTGGTGCCGGAGGAAGTGGCGGCCAAGGGGCTGGCGCACTCACTTTTGATGCGCGGCGTAATCGGCGCTTTCGACATGGGTAATGGCCACTCCATCATTGAGGCCAAGGTGCCTGCCGGGCTGGTAGGGAAGAGCATCAAGGACAATGTGGAGGTATTTAAGAAAGCCGATGTGCGCATCGTGACCGTCAAGCGCCTCTCCAGCCGCCTGCTTGCCAAATTGGCCAAAGAGGGCGAGGATGTGGACCCGGACGGCACCGCACGGCGCCGCACTCTCGGGATACCTGACACGGAGGAACCCTTTCAGGAAGATGATGTTCTGGTGCTTTTCGGAAAAGAAAAGAAATTGAAGTCATTTTTGGAAGAGCACGCCAAGTAATCCGCCCCAGCCCAGACCGGGCAAATGCCGTTCCTTCATTGCGGGTTGGCCGACGGGGTGTCGCTTGTGCCCGCGTCGCCAGTGAACTCTGGCGCGGTGCCGTAACCCGGAGTGGAAATACCTTCGCAGCGGAAAACGCGCCAAACTGTCAGCAGGATGATCTTGAAATCCAGCAGCAAGCTGTGGTGATCCACATACCAGACATCGCAGCGGAACTTCTCATCCCAAGAGAGGCCGTTGCGCCCGCTCACTTGAGTCCAGCCGGTGATGCCCGGCTTCACGGTGTGGCGCCGGGCCTGCTCCGGGGTATAGCGTGCGAGGTAGCGCGTGGGCAGCGGACGGGGGCCGACGACGCTCATATTCCCTTTGAGGACGTCCCAGAACTCCGGTAACTCATCAAGGCTGGTCTTGCGCAGAAAGCTGCCGAACGGGGTAAGGCGCTCCTCGTCGGGCAGGAGGGCACCCGAGGCATCGCGCTCTTCTGTCATCGTGCGGAATTTCATCATGTTGAAGAGGTGCCCGTCTTTTCCGGCACGCTCTTGCCTGAAGAAAACAGGCCGCCCGAGCTTCCACCGGACGAGCAGGTATAGTGCGAGCAGAGGCAGGCAGCCACAAATCAGGACGCTACCGGAAAACAGGATGTCGAAAAGACGTTTGAACATTATCAGAGCAATTCATCGTGTATTTTTTGCCCTGAAATGCAAGTGGCAAGCCCCCGGCGAACCGGAGGCCTTCCTTGCCGGGTCAGTGTTTTGGATAACGCGCCCGCCGCACGGCAATCAAGGAGACCAGCAGTGCCGTGCCAAATAAGGCATAGGTGCCCGGCTCCGGCACGACATACGGGCCGAGGACCCAGCCCTGGATCCAGCCAGTGCCGGTGTTGTCTATTGTCGTGCTGAATCCCCAACCGCTCGTCGCGCTTTCAATTGTTATTTTCCCTTCAGCCAGAAGAAAACCGGAAATGTTTCCCGGATCAATGAGCACTGGCACGCTGAAGTATTCCGCGGCAAGCACGTCGTCGCTGAGTCTCAAAAAGAGGGTCACATTTCCACCGCCGGAGTTTTCAAAGCTCACTGTTCCCGCGGCACCCGAAGCATTGGAAAAAGTGATACTGTCCCCCGTGGACGGAGTGGCGATATCCAGTTCGACCTGCCCGCTGATGATGCTCAGAGAGTAGCCTTCCGTGATGTTGATATTTCCGATGGCGGGCGTGAGGTTGGGATCGGTGGCGTTTGGCACACCGGGCGAAATCGTCCCGCCATTGCCGACGAATACATTGCCGGCGAGGTTTCCTCCATTGCCGTTGAGGATGGCGTTTGGCTGGGGGGAGGGGAGAGTCAGTTGTGGGCTTAGTCCGACATAGATTCCCTGCTCGAGCCCCGGCTGGTTCCCTTGATGCCGTTGGACGAGGCGGATGGTGCCGCCGTTGGCAACCGTAAGCTCGGCGCTCCCTCCATAGACTCCACCTACATAGAGGCTCCCTGCGTCAAATGAACTCCCTCCCGGTCCCGAGCTGCCCGTATAGTCCACCTCCCATGTGCTGCCTGCGCCGGAGATTAATGTCGAGCCGTGGGAGCCATTGGCATAGCCAATCCGGGAATATCCGCTTACGAGATAACCGCCATTGAGGATTTCAAGCCTTCCGGTCGTGGGAGCGAGAGGGTTCGCATTCCAGAAGCCGACATACATCCCACCCATGTCTTCAGGAGGAGATGTTGGAGAGCGGGGGTCATATGTCAGATCCAACGAGGCTGCTGGCCCTGTAATAGTCAAAGTTGCGGCGTTTCGGATCGAGACGATCGTATATACATCCGGGCCTACTGCTGTGGTAATTGTCCTGTTGCTCGCCAAGTCATAGGGGTCAGCCCCCCATTGCGCTCTTGCCTCCGGTAGATTAGAGAACAGGGCACAGGAAAACATAATGCCCGCACAGATTATTCTTATAATGTTCCGATTTTTGATCCTGACAAAACCTCGATCATCAATCCCAATAAAACAAAATATATTTTTCATAAGGTTGCCCTCAAATCAGGGGCAACCGTCGAAGTCAAGAGAAAATTCTGATTTTCCCGACCTGCCAGTGGGGCGGGGATGCACGGCCCCCGCATGGGGGCCGGGAGGGGATTATTTCTTTCCGGCGGCGTAGCCGCGCACAAAGCCAATGCCGGCTGCGACTTCAGGAACATTGTTTTTCCAGTTGGATTCATGCTCAATGGAAATGTTGCCCTGAAAATTTTGCCGTTTCAGTTCGTCCAAAATAGCCGGGAAATTCAACGCACCAGTCCCCAGCGCCACATCCTTTGTGCGGGCACGCGGACCAACTTCGGGGCGGTCTTTGGCGTGGATGCTGATGAGACGACCTTCGAGTATCTTGAGGTTTTCCACTGCATTGAAATTATCCGTAGCCCAATGCCCGACATCGGCAGCGGCACCGATGCGCGGGTCGCGGTCTTTCACCAGGTCACGGACGTATTGGGCGTCCCAGACCTTGTATTTAGCGTTTTTCGGTTGGCGCGGATGATTGTGGAAACCCACGCGGATATCGTATTCCTTCGCGAGCTTTTCGATGATGTCAATGGAATCGGTGGATTCCGTGCTCAGGGCATAAAAGCCCATTTTCTTGGCGAAATCAAATATCTGGCGTGCCTTTTGTTCGTCGTTGGGGATGTCCACCACGCCGTAATTTACGGCGACCACGCCGAACTTGTTGAGAAGGGCTTTCACGGCGGCGATCTGGGCTTCGCTTATATTGTGCCCGAACTTGGCCTTGTCGTCCTTGCTCAGGGTCTGCCCCGGGTAAAACTCAATGACCTTGGCACCGGCGTGCGCGGCTTTTTCAACACCCTCGAACAGCGTGAAATTATGAAAGGTGTAGGCCTGGACTCCGACGGCAAAATCGCCGGTTTTGATTTCGGCGGGTAAAGGTGCTGCGTTAGCGGCTGTGGTGCCGACAAGCCCGGAAGCGACGGTTAATGCGAGTGCAAAAAAGAGAGATGTGTGTTTGGACATGAGGAGCGGAAGACAATGAGCCGCCGATTTTGTTTCTCATAAAATATGCAGGTTAATTCAAAAATAGCTTGCTAACACGCGGACACCCGCTAGCAACGCCCCCCTCATTTTCACCATGACGACCGAGACACAAACACATTCTAAAACACCGTTGGACTTTGATTTTACCGACACAGAAGCGCTTTCCCGCTATGTGACGGAGACGGGCCGCATCCTGCCGCGCCGCATCACCGGATTGACTGCCCGCCAGCAGCGCCATGTGACCAAGACTATCAAGCGCTCGCGCAATATGTTGCTGATGAAATAAGCCGCTTATGAGCGCGCCCTTTTTTCGCGACACCGCTGCGGATTTGGAACGCGTGGTCGCGTTGTTGTGCGCGGGAGAACCGGTGGCGCTGCCCACGGAAACAGTCTATGGGCTGGCCGCAGATGCGCTTAATACCGCCGCCGTGCGGCGGATTTTCGACGCCAAGGGGCGTCCGTTGATTGATCCGCTCATCGTCCATGTAGCCACGCTTGAGGCTGTGGCACAGATCGCGGAGCCGGTGCCGGAATTAGAACGGCTCGCCGCACATTTTTGGCCTGGGCCGCTTACCGTGGTTTTGCGGAAAAAATCAGTCGTTCCCGATTTGGTGACGGCGGGCACACCTACCGTCGCCGTGAGAATGCCCGCACATCCGCTCATGCGCAAAGTCCTGTTGCGTTCAGGGCTGTTACTCGCGGCACCGAGTGCGAATCCTTTCGGCTATGTCAGCCCGACATGCGCAGAACATGTGCGTGAGTCACTGAAGGACAGGGCACCTTGGATACTCGACGGAGGAGAGTGTGCCCACGGGTTGGAATCTACCATCCTCCACCTTGCTGAACCAGACGGCCCGCGGCTTTTGCGCCCGGGGCCGGTGTCCCGCGAAGCTCTGGAAGCGGTGTTGGGTGTCCCGGTAGCGGACTCCGGGGCCGGGCGGACAACTGGCGGGAAGGAGGCGGATGAATCGGCGCCGCAGGTGGCCCCCGGCATGTTATCGCGGCACTACAGCCCGCGCACGCCAGTCGTGTTGCGTGGACCGGGCGGGCAGCCCTCACTCCCGGATGCGACGCAAGGCGGGACGCCCCGGCAGGCCGCTGTGGTGTGGATCCACAGGCCGGAAACGGCAATCGTCAGCGCGGTGGCTGCGCAAGGCGCGGCGGTTTTTTGGTTGAGCGAAAGCGCAGACCTCGCGGAAGCGGGACACAATGTGTTTGCGTTGTTGCGCCGCTTGGACGCGGCAGGATTTTCAGCGATACATTTGGAATTGACCGATGGCTCTGGAATCGGCGCGGCAATCAACGACAGATTGCGCCGTGCGGCGGCAAAATAAAGGGATGGCGGGGCAGCGCCAAAGATCGCAGCTCTCTTCTCAAAGCTCCAAAAGGCATTGCGGGCGGAATGAAACATCCCCCCGGTAAAAATGTCTTTCCTTCGCATGAATTCTTCCTGTTTTCCACGGATCGCCGTAACATTTCTTACCTTTGCCGCTGCCTCATTTCCCGCCTTTGCCGCATCCGTCACCGTCGGCCCTGCGCCGGAACGTGTGCCTGTGGCCGACCTCGCAGGCGGGCCGCTCGGCGTTGAGCGCGTGGCGTCGTCCTTCGGCACTCCGCTTCCCTACGAGTCCATCAAATCCAAGAACGGCAAACCGCTCTGGGTGCAAGTGGACCTCGGCGAGGCGTTCCCCATTGACGCCGTGAAACTCTATCCGTTCTGGCGCGAGTGGAAGAGCACGGTCTCCGCGCACAAGTTCCCTGAACGCTTCCGCATCGAAGCTGCCGACGATGCCGCCTTCACCGCGCCGCGCCTCATCGCCGACCACTCCGGTCGCGACTTCCGGCAAAAGGTGCCGTTGAAAATCGAGACCTTCACGCCACCCGCTCCCGTGAAAGCGCGTTACGTGCGCCTTACCGTCGCGAGGCCGTCGCAGTTTTTCCTGTGGCGCTTCGAGGTGATTTCCGGCGGAAAAGACCTCGCCGAAGGCAAGACGCTCGCCGACTCGACTCACGGCGACCTCGGCAAACACAAACTCCTGCGCCCGCAACGTCCGCACGGCGAAGGCGTCGTCTTCGATCACCCCGAGCAAGTCACCGCGCCCGAAACCTGGAAGCCCGTGAACGCGCTCCTGAGCACGCCGCGCAACAGCGTCCGCATCGGCGGGCTCTTCCAGCAAGCCTTTGACCGCAACCTCCGTTACCTGCTCACTTCCTACGATGTGGACGACCTCGTTTACAATTTCCGCACCCGCGAAGGGCAAACGGTGCCGCAGCCGCGCGGGTTCAAAAAAGGCGATTTCTGGACGGACATTCTTGGCGGCTCCAACGCGGGCCGTTTCCTCATGGGCGCGGGCAACGCGCTGCGTTGGTCTTGGGGGAAGAAAGACGATGATGAACTGCGCCGCCGCGTGGGCGCAGTCGTGGACGTCATCGCCGAACACGCCCGCCCTGACGTTTATCTTTACGGCTTCCCCGAACGGCGCATCCTCTCGCCCGACCAAGACGCCTA
>JAITXH010000110.1 GCA_031284845.1 Puniceicoccales bacterium
CTCTCGTCGTTGACGGCAGTATTGCGCTGGGTTTCGTTCTGCAAGACGAACGCGGCAGTGCTGCATTGCGGGCGCTGGATGCCCTTGAAAACGGCATCCCCGGATACGTCCCCGCGCATTGGTGCGTGGAAGTCGCAAACGGACTGCTCATGGCAGAACGCCGCAAACGCGCAACTCATGCCGATCTCACCGAGGCATTTCTTTTGCTCCAATCGTTGCCGATTCAAACGGACAACGAAACTTCCGTTCATGTTTCCACAAGCACGATTGCGCTTGCCCGGCAGTATGCGCTGACCGTTTACGACGCAGCCTATCTCGAACTTGCTCTCCGGCGGCAGGCCGTGCTCGCCACCACGGACAAGGCACTTGCCAAAGCCGCCCGCCACGCGGGAGCTTCCGTCCTCTGAGCTGCACACCCGCCTTCGTTTTCCGCTTGCCAGTATTGTAAAAGATTTCGACTATACACGAAACTTTTACAAAAATATGAAAAACTTCGTCTATACTCGAAATGATTATTTTGCCACTGTTGCCCCATTTTTGGGAACCCCGGTAATCAAAGTCCTCACTGGAATGCGCCGTTCCGGGAAGAGTTTCCTGCTGCGGCAAATCCTTGCCCAATTGCGAGCAGACGGTGTTCCAGCGAGAAATATCGTCTATGTGGACAAGGAAGATTACGCCTTTGACGCCATTCGCGATTACCATGCCCTCGCCGCACATGTGGACAAGGCACTCAAGGGCAAACGCGGGCGGACGGTCGTCTGCGTGGACGAAGTGCAGGAAATCGAAGGTTGGGAACGCATCGTGGCGTCGTGGTCGGGGAAGGCGAATCGGGAAGTATTCATCACCGGTTCCAACGCCAGCCTGCTCTCATCGGAATTGGCGACCTTATTGGCCGGGCGCTATATCGAATTTCCAGTGCGTCCGCTCTCGTTCGCCGAGTTTTTACAATTTCGGGAAAAGCCCGTCGCGCCGGATGCCGACGAGTTCCAAAATTACCTGCGCTACGGTGGATTGCCCGGCCTGCATACCCTGGGCACGCTTTCCGACGAGACCTTCCGGCCCTATACACAGTCCATCTTCGACACCATCATGCTCAAGGATGTGGTCAGCCGCCACCAAGTCCGCAACATGGCGCTTCTGGAGCGCGTGGCCCGCTACGTCATGGACAACACCGGAAATCTGCTCAATGCCAGCCGAATCGCCGCCTTCATGAAAAACCAACGCGTGAGCGCGAGCGTGGACACGATTTTGACGCAATTGCACTGGTTCAACGACGCGCATTTGACCGAGCGGGCGTTGCTCTACGATTTGAAAGGCAAACGGCACCTTGAGATAAACGAAAAACACTACCTGACGGACTTTGGTTTGAAACATGCCGTGTTGGGATGGCGAGCGGCGGACATCGGCGGGCTTTTGGAGAACATCGTGTTTCTGGAACTGCGGCGGCGCGGTTACACGGTTTCCGTCGGGCGGTTTGGGGACATGGAAATTGATTTCGTCGCCGAGCGAAACGGCGAGCGTGCTTACTATCAGGTAGCCTATTTGCTTTCGTCGAAGGAGACACTGGAACGCGAGGTTCGCAGCCTGTTGGCAGTAGGGGACAATTATCCAAAATATCTTCTTTCGATGGACAATCTCCCTGCTGACAATCCCCACGGCGTGGCGCGCCGGTATTTGCCGGACTGGTTGTTGGGAGCGCGATGAGCAAAACGGACAAAGGCGCGACTCTTGTCCCCGGAGGGAGCAGCCCGCTTGTGGTGGGGCAGGGGGGGCTTCAGATTGAGATGTCCGCGATGAATGCTGCTTTGTCGGGCGCCTTGAAGAAGGAAGTGCCGACTACGAGCGTATCGGCTCCAGCACGGCGGCATTCCAGACCCGTTTTTACGGTAACGCCGCCATCGGCTTCGATGCGCCATGTTGCCCCTGTCTTGTGACGCCATGCAGCGAGTTGTTTTATCTTATCAAGCGTCTCGGGGATAAATGCCTGCCCGCCAAAACCGGGGTGGACGGTCATCACGAGCACAAGATCCACTTCCTCTAGAAAAGGGTATGCGCGTTCTACCGGAGTATCGGGGTTGAGCGCAATGCCGGCGCTCAGGCCGAGGGCGCGGATTTCGCGCAAGGTCTCAAGGTGCGGATAGTCCGGCTCGACATGGATGCTGATCCGTTGCGCACCGGCGCGGGCAAATACGCCAATGTAGCGGTGCGGCTCGGACAACATGAGGTGGGTGTCGAAAAACAAAGGCGAATGCGGGCGCAAATCTGCGAGCGTCTGTGGCCCGAAGCTCAGATTGGGCACGAAATGGCCGTCCATGATGTCGAGATGCACCCAGCCCAGACCGGCGCTTTCGACGGCAGCAAGGCTACCGGCGAGCGTCGCGTGGTTTCCTGCCAGCAATGAGGGTGCGAGCACAAATGAATTCATTACGAAAGAAACAAAAAGACACACTACCAGACGCCGGTTACGGCGTCCCGGATTTTTCGCGCCAAATCGCGGGAGAGCACGGTCATGGTCTGGTATTCCGTGGCGTTGTAGGCTCCGTTGTCATGGACTTCGGCGGAGGCGGTGATTTCGCGGTTTTTAAACAGTTGTTTGCCGGTGCGGTTGTCCACGAGGGTGCATCGCGCACGGAGATACAGCAGGAATGAATTGCCGAGCACGGTATCTTTTGAACGGGTGGATGCCACTTTGCGTTCGAAGTGAACGAGGCGCACCCGCAATGTCGCCTGCCCGTCTGCCGACACGATATGCACGCCGCTCTCCTGCGAGAGCGCGTCCATGAGTTGCTGGCTGAGGAGTGCCTGCGTTTGCGGAGCCTGTATCTCGTTTTCAATCGGCAAAATGTTGAGCGAGGAGAACGGTGGTTTCGCGCTGGAACCGAGCGTGTAATGCCCGCAACCGGAGAAGGCGGTCACGAGGAGCAATGCCAAGGCACCGAAGAGGGCACCGGGGCGCGATAATGACGCGAAGCGTTTTCTCATTGCTCCGAAAAAGGCCGGCTCCATGGCGCAGTCCTGGGGGCGGAGTTCGACCTGGGCGGTGGCGGCGCTGCGGGTCTTTCCGTTACGAAGCCCATGTTTTCCAAGTTCGCCTGTGTCGGGTCTTCGACATAGACGGCTTCCTGTGTAAGGGGATAACGCCCGAATATCCAATCCATCACGCCGCGCGGGCTAAGCTTGCCGGCTTTTATCTCGGCGAGTTTTTTGCGGGCATCTTCTGCGGTCTTGGACTCCGGGGCGGCATTGATGGCTTCGTTAAAAAAGATGGCGCCGGCACGCGGGTTGTTTCGGGTCTCGTAGTAGAAAAGTCCGAGGTCGTAGCGGTTTTGAGAGAGCAGATCACGCATCTTATGTGCGTTTTCCGCCGCTACGGGCGCTGAGGAGTGGGTGGGAAAGAGCGTCACGAAATCGTTGTAGAAATTTAACGCACTGCGCGTGGCGCCTTGATCCCACTCGGCACCGATGACTGTCCCTGCATAGGTGCGTGCCAGAGCGAGGTAGGCGTCGGGAACGAGCTTGGAATCGGGGTAGTTGCTGATTATGCGCTCAAAGGCATCTATGGCGTCTTCGTGTTTGTCGAGGTCTACGGCGAGGTTGCCTTTTTCGTAGAGCGCTTTGTCGCCCAAGGCTCCGAACGGGGCGTTGTTGCTGATGCGCTCAAAAAAATCCAGCCCCTTGGCTTCATCTCTGAACCACGGGAACCAACCCCAGAGGTAGGGGCGTTCTCCGCTTTTGATGTCGCTGGCGATTTTGAATTGAAGCTCAATGACGTCGTCAAAGCCGCGGCTGAGCCACAATTCCGAGGAGGGCTTTGTGTTGGTCCCGCCGGGGATATTCTGCTTCAACTCGACGCCGCTGGAGACGTGGCGGAATTCGGGATGCCTGTGGATCAATTCATCGAGAACCTCAAAGCCGTCTTCAAAGCGGTGTTCTCTGCGGTAGATGACGCCGAGCAGAAAATAAGATTCGGCGGCGAAATCCGTGCCCGGGTAGGTGGCGATAATGGAGGTGAGGATGTCTGCCGCGTCGGACAAGTCGCCCTCTCTCTGGAGCTGCCATGCATTGTTCATTTTTTGCACGGCGATGCCGACTAGATCGGCTTTCTCTTTTTCCGTCCCCTGGAAGCCGTCGGGAAGGAGTTTGGCGGATGTCCCTTCTTTGACTTTCCAGCCATCCCGTTTGCTCCATTCGAGTTCAGCGTGCGCGGTGGCGGCGAGGGCCATCGAAGCTGCCGCCAGCAAGGCGGATGGAAGTATGTGTTTTAAGGCTGTCATGTTTTTTCCGGTTGATACCATTTTATTAAAGTCGATCCCCAAGTGAACCCTCCACCAAAGGCAACAAGCAAGACTAAATCACCATTTTTTATACGGCCTTCCTGCCAGGCCTCCTCCAACGCGATGGGGATGGAGGCGGCGGATGTGTTGCCGTAGCGGTCGAGATTTATCTTCACGCGCTCAAGCCCGACCTGTAATTCGTCGGCGATGGCTTCAATGATGCGCATGTTGGCCTGATGCGGGATGATGAGCGAAATCTGCTCAACGGACACATCGCACTTCTTCAGCACGGCCCGGCAGGAGTGGCTCATCACGCGGACTGCGTTTTTGAAGACTTCCTTGCCGTTCATGGAGATGACATGGTTGCCGACGGGGAGTCCGGCTACGCTTTCGGGTTTGGGGCCGGTGCGCAGATTCACGGCGAGCAGGTCGCCCTTGGTGCCGTCGGCACCGAGCACATTACCCAGGATGCCGACATAGGGCACGTCGCACTTGGAGACGACGGCAGCTCCGGCTCCATCGCCGAAAAGCACGCACGTCGTGCGATCTTGCCAGTCCACGATGCCGGAAAGTTGCTCGGAGGCGATGATGAGCGCATGGCGGTAATCGCCGGCGCGCAGCATGAGGTTGGCTATTTGCAGAAGATACAGGAATCCCGAGCAGGCGGCAGCTACGTCAAATGCCGGGATATCCGGGCGAAGACCGAGTTTTTGTTGAATGCGGCACGCAGTGGAGGGCACTGAAGAGGGGGCCGATATTGTGGCGACGACTACGAGGTCAATCGCCTCGGGTGGGATATTGGCATTGCGGATGGCATCTCGTGCCGCTGCGGCACCCATATCTGCGACAGTTTCTCCGGGGGCGGCAATGTGGCGTTCAGAAATACCGGAGCGCGTGCGGATCCATTCGTCGGAAGTTTCAACGATGCAGGAAAGGTCTTCATTGGTGAGGCGTCGTTCGGGCTTGTAAGCCCCAATGCCTTGAATGAACACGGACGGTGTTGGCGTTCTCATGTGAGACGGGTGTAAATGCCAAAAAGCGGCGGGATGGGAAACAAAAAAACAAGCTGCGCTCTTGACCATTCACAACGTTCCGGCGCATCGTGTTCCCCATTATGGCAGGTGTTGGAAAACTACTCAAACAGGCACAAAAGGTGCAAAAACGCATCGAAGAGACACAGGTGAAGCTCGCGCAGACCACGATTGAAGTCTCCCACGGCGGCGGGGCCGTCAAGGTGCTCGTCAACGGGCACGGCGAGTTTACCGGGCTGCTGCTTGATGCCGGATTCCTCAAGGAGGAAAAAGAGACGGTCGAGCGCACCATTTTGGCCGCATTGCAGGAGGCCGTCACCAAGGCAAAGGTGTTGCACCAAAGCAGCATGTCTGCGGCTACGGAAGGTTTCGCCCTAGCCGGTATGTGAGTTGATCCAGTTTTCTTTTTTTCCCTCCAATGAGCCCGGCATTTGAACACGTCCGCCATCTGCTAAAACAGCTTCCCGGGCTGGGGCACCGCTCCGCCGAGCGCATTGCCTTGCACTTGCTTGTGGAACGTCCCGAGCGGCTTACCCCGCTGGTGGACGCCTTGCAGAACGCCGCCGCGCTGCTCCGCCGTTGCCCGGCCTGTGGCAACATGTGCGAGGGTGCCTTGTGCGCCTTGTGTGCCGACCCGGCGCGAGATGCCGGGCGGGTGTGCATAGTGGAGCAGGTGCCGGATCTGCTTGCGCTCGAACGTGCTGGTGCGCATGACGGGCGTTATCTCGTGCTGCATGGCAAGCTCTCGCCCATCCAGGGCATAGGCCCGGCGCAGCTCAATTTCGCTCCGCTGGCGGAACGTCTGTCTGCCGGGGAAATCCGGGAAATCGTCCTCGCGCTTTCCAACGACATCGAAGGCGAGGCCACTTGCCACTACATCCTTGATGTGTATGTCGCTGCTCACCCGGAGATAATGGTGAGCCGGATAGGTTTTGGCATTCCCAGCGGAAGCGGGTTGACCTAC